>PVWI01000047.1 GCA_003003725.1 filamentous cyanobacterium Phorm 6
AGATGTGTATAAGAGACAGCAGTTGACAATTGATAGTAGTTGATAGCGGGCGCGAGATCGCACCAAGTATCAAGTGTCAACTGTTCACTGCAACTGTCCACTGTTAACTTGCCTTTAACTCGGCCCAAGCTTGGGATTTTAGGGCTTTGGCAAGCTGAATGTGCAGATTGTGACTAGCTTTGTAAGCCAAGTAGTGAGCTTTTGGCAAAGTTCCCAGCAGACTGAGGTCGCCTACTAAGTCTAGGATTTTATGGCGCACTGGTTCGTTGGCAAATCTTAAAGGCGGGTTGACCCAGCCGGATCGATCGCAAACGAGGGCGTTATCTAGGGTACCACCTTTGATCAAACCTGCTTGTCGCAATTGTTCAACTTGGCGGGCAAGCCCAAAAGTCCGAGCCGGGGCGATCGCACTTGCAAAACTTTCTACCTCTGGCGACCAACTGTACCATTGATTGCCGATCGCCTGTTCCTCAAAATCAATTCCGTAACTAAACCGAGTTTGAGCAGACGGTAAAGCCGCAGCAAAAGCATCGCCGTGACGCACCCAAATCGGCTCAGTCAGGACGAATGACGGAGTTGAATCTTCGTTAGATGCTTGAGGAATTAAGCCGGTATGGGCGATCGCCTCTACCCAAACGATCGCCGAACCGTCCAGCAGCGGCACTTCCGGCCCATCAACCTCAATTCGAGCATTATCCGCTCCCATCCCCGCCAAAGCGGCTAAGAGATGCTCTACAGTGCGAATTTGAGCACCTGTGGCACCTGCCAGTTCAGTTGAAAGTGCAGTTTGACCAACCGCCTCAATTTTTGCAGGAATTATCGGAGCACCAGGCAAGTCAATTCTGACAAAATAGCGGCCTTCTCCCACAGCAGCGGGCAAGACTCGGACGCGAGTTTGTTCGCCACTGTGCAAACCAATTCCTGATAGTTCAAATTCAGATTTTAAGGTACTTTGAGTCATGAAAGAAGGAAGAAGGAAGAAGGAAGAAGGAAGAAGGAAGAAGGAAGAGGGAAGAGGGAAGAGGGAAGAGGGAAGAGGGAAGAGGGAACTTAACCGTAGGGTGCGCAATGCGCACCTTACACATGATTTGTAGGGTGCGCAATTACCAATTACCAATTACCCATTACCAATTACCCATTACCCATTACTCGTAACTAATGACAACTGCCAACTGTCAACTGTCAACTGTCAACTGTCAACTGTAATTAGAATCGCTCACCAATCCCAAAGTGAATTTGATTGTTGCCACTGTCGTTGATACCGTAATCGATGCGGATCGGGCCTAACGGAGATTGAATCCGCACGCCGAGGCCGTAACCGTAACCGCTACCGGGCTTTCTGCGAGTGCCGGCTGGGTCGCCGGGGACATCTTTGCCCGTACCCAAGTCAGTACCGGCATCTATAAATAGCGCTCCGCCGATAAACGAAATAATCGGGAAACGGTACTCTACACTAGCTTCTAGGAAGCTGCGGCCGGCTCCGACTTCACCTTCGTTGTATCCGCGCACCGAGTTGGCGCCGCCCAGGGCAAAAGCTTCGTAGGGAGGCAAATCTCCGAAGATGGTGCCACCTCTAAAACTGAATGCCAGGGTTTGAGGGCCGGGGGTAAAGTTGGTGTACTTGACTGGGAGATAAAAGCTGTAGCTTGCTCGGAGGCGGTTGAGTAGGATGCTGCCGGAACCGACAGGAATCGATTGTTCGACGCCAAACCTGAGCAGGGAGCCGCTGGTGGGGCGGAGGGGGTCGTTGCGTCGATCGCGCACAGCACCTGCTTGCAAGGTTGTCAAGTCATCGGAACCGGAATTGCTAAAACTCAACTGGTTGCCGAGTTCATCTTCGGATTCGCGCCGGCTTTTGCGATCGGTAATTGAGACTCTCTGGTACTGCAAGCCCACAGAAGCAGTCCACTCAGAATCGGCAAAAGGATTCCGCGACAGGGGACGGGTAAAATTGATGCCACCGCCGGTGCGATTGATGCGGGGTCGATCGCCATTTGGCAAGTAGACTTCCCGTTCGCCACCGTCAAAAATCACGCTGATCGATCGTCTTCTAAACGCATTAATCGTATAAGAAGTCCGGTAAGGATCGCCCGCAATCCAGGGGTCTGTAAAACTCACATCAAACAGATTTTGGCGTTCCCCAATTTGCACCTCAGCGCCCAACTTCTGATTTCTACCGCCCAAGTTTTGCTGCTGGTAACTCAGCGTACCGAACAAACCCGTCGCAGAACTCAAACCCGCACCCGCGGCCAGAGAACCAGTATTTTTCTCAATGACGTTGACAATTACCCTTGCCTTGCGAGGGTCAGTCGTTCCCGGTTCCAAGGCAAGCCGCACGTCTTCAAAAATCCCCAAACCAAACACCCGCCTCAAATCCCTTTCCGCCTTAGTGCGGTTAAAGATATCTCCGGGCTTGAGTTCTACTTCACGGGTAACGACAAAGCGGCGGGTATTGCCTCGAATCGGCTGGCCGGTGGCATCCGTTGGTTCTCCCTCCTTGTTCAGGAAGCGGACATCAACAGATTCAATCTGGCCCTCTGCCACCAACAGAGTGACTGTTCCGTCATCTGCGACTTGCGGCGCATCAGTAATTTGACCCAAAACATAGCCATTTTCTTGATACCAGGCATTAATTTTCTTCACTCCCTCCTCAAAGCGGCGGAGGTTGAGAATTTTGCCGTACTGATCGCCGAAGCTTTGGTCAATTACGGTTTGGGGAAGCACTTGCTGGCCAGTGATTGTCACTCCCCGCAGCACCGGATTTGGCTGCACGATAAAAGTTACCCGGACGCCCAACGCGGTGTCTTCCGGTACAGCACGCACATTTTTGAAAAAGCCTGTGGCAAAAATCGCGTTGATGTCTTGTTGCAGTTGGCTGCGGTTGGTCGTGCGTCCCGGTTGGGTGCTGATGACTCGGTAAATCTCGCTCTCCAGGTCTCCCGTCGCGCCGGTGATGGTAACTTCTGCCACTAGCACTTGCGGTTCGGCTGGCCCGGCGGGTGCGGGGCTTTGTCTGGGCTGCGCTCCTGGGCCCTGCGGCAATGGGGGAACGCTGTTAGTCGGAGGGACTGCCGGGGCAGGTCTGACTGGCGCAGGTCTGATTGGCGCAGGTCTAGCTGGCGCAGGGGTAACTTCGGGATTCTGAGCGATCGCCCCCAATTCGTCCTGTTTCAGAGGCTCTACTGCCACCCAGGCAGGCGAAACAGTGGCTTCCGAGGGGGGGAGCTGGCTGCCCGGTCGCACGTCTGGCAGGACGTTTTCGCTGCTAGATGCGGGGGAAGGGTTGGCGGATAGCTCGGATTTGAGTTGAACACCCGCAGGCGAAACCGGGGAGGCCGGATCTGTGACTTTGTTTGGGGGTTCGCGGTCGTTTTCTCCTCTGGCAGGGGCCGCCACTATTTTTAGGGCTTCGGCTTTGCTGGTTTTAGCGGCTTTGGGGTTTTGAGGAGGATTTTGGGTTAATTCTAGAATGGGGCGATCAGATAGTTCGATCGACTGGGCGGGGGGAACGGCGGCCACAGCTTCCTCTGCTGATTCAGAGTAAGATGTTTGACCGTTTGCCGAATTTGATAACCCGAATGTTGCTGAGGCAGTAAAAACTGCCACCAATACAGCAGATAAACGCATTTTTGTTCACTTTTTTGGAATCCACACACCAGATTAGTCATTAGTCATCAGTCATCAGTCATCAGTCATTAGTTATGGAGTCGGTTGAATTTGTCGCTGACTGCTAACTGTTGACTGCTTAGTGCTGAGTGCTGAATATCCGTGACAAACTGTGCAATTCTAGCGCATTGTTAAGTGATCTAGACTTTCTGAGCCAGAACCCGTTGGAGAACTTGTTGGTAAGCGGTTTCGATCGATCCTAAGTCGCGACGGAATCGGTCTTTGTCCATCACACGGGCGTCGGGGTCGGTTTCTGCGTTGTCCCAGAGGCGACAAGTGTCGGGACTGATTTCGTCGGCGAGAATCAGGTTTTGATGTTGGTCGATACCGAATTCCAGTTTGAAGTCTACCAGGGTGATGCCGCACTGGGTGAAAAATTCTTGGAGTATTTCGTTGATTTTACGGGCGGCGATTTCTAGTTGGTCTACTTGTTCCGGGGTGGCTAGCTGCATTAACTGCAATCTGCCGCGCGTGAGCAGCGGGTCTCCCAAATCGTCGTTTTTGTAATAAAACTCGACTAACGGCGGATTGACAATTGTGCCGATCGCGAGTCCGGTTTGTTTGCACAGGCTACCGGCGGCAATGTTTCTGACGACGACTTCTAAGGGCAAGATTTGGACGCGACAGACTCGCATTTGGTTGGGGGCTGGCGTGTCGATGAAGTGGGTGGGTATGCCTTTGGCTTCTAGCATCCGAAACAGGTGGGCGGATATGGCATTGTTGATTTCGCCTTTCCCGGCGATACTGCCGCGTTTCTGGGCGTTAAAGGCTGTGGCGTCGTCTTTGAAGTGGGTTAGCAAGATTTCCTTGTCTTCGGTGGAGTAGAGGATTTTGGCTTTGCCTTCGTAGAGTTTGCGATCGGCTGACATGGCGGTTAATAATGTAGATGAGTTTTAGTTTTTAGAGTACCTCTCGGAGGGCGTTATTGGCGAGTTTTTGTCGATCGACTGCCCACTCCTACCCTGACGTACAACTACGCCTGCGGATAGATACCGCCATCGGCTGAGGCATAAATGATTCTTGACAAAGCACAATAGAGATTAGACCTGATGGGTTCGCGATCGGTCCTCACTGAACCTCGCCCCACAGACTCGCGCTGAAAAAACATCTGTAAAATGGCTGATTTATGGCAGAAAAAAAAATTCATATCCTCTTGGTAGAAGATGATGAGGTTGACGTGATGAACGTCCAGCGAGCGTTCAAAAAAAGTAACATCCTCAATCCCTTGTACATGGCTGCCAACGGATTAGAAGCTCTTGCTGTATTGCGCCAAGAAAACCAAATAGAGCCTGCAATGCCTCAATCGCGCCGATTGATTTTGCTGGACTTGAATATGCCGAAAATGAACGGGATAGAATTTTTGCGAGAATTGCGGCAGGATGAAAGTTTGAGGTCGATTCCCGTGATCGTCCTCACCACTTCTAATGAAGATAGAGATAAGGTAGAAGCTTATAATTTGAATGTAGCTGGTTATATTCTTAAGCCCGTCACTTTTTCTAACTTTGTGGAAGTTATGTCTACCCTCAACAGATACTGGATGCTGAGCGAAATTCCCTAATTTAAACAGTTGACAGTTGACAGTTGACAGTTGACAGTTGACAGCGAAGTGATCAGAATGGAGATTTAAACTGTGTTCTTATCACAATCTGCCGACCTGAGTAAGGGCTTCAAACCCCTGCTGTGGGATAATTTCTCAGTCGTATATTGTTTTAATTCTTTTTTGCATACCGCAGCTTTTTCAGATTAATCCACAATTCGGTTGTTATGGACAAACTTATCAAGATTATGATAGTTGATGACGATGTAGTCGATCGGATGGCGGTCAAACGCTTGCTCAAGTCCGCTGGGATTTCGCTAGAAGTTACTGAAGCAGAAGACTGCACCGAGGCTCTCGCCCAACTCTCGGTCAGCAAAAATTATAGCACTGCGATCGCCCAACTATCCAAACTAGATAAATCTCAACATTTAAGCGAGGTTGAGGAGACAGAGAATTCTCTGCCATTAAATCAGATATTTGAGTGCAAATTTGACTGCGTATTCCTCGACTACGGCTTGCCGGACGGAGACGGACTGAGTTTGGTGAAAGCTGTACGGGAATCTGGGCTGAAAGTTCCCTTAATTGTGCTCACAGGTCAAGGCGACGAAGAAATTGCTGTGGAATTGATGAAGGCTGGAGCTTCTGATTATATCGCTAAAGGCAAGATGTCTTCAGAGAGTTTGTCTCGCAGTTTGTACCATGCCATTCGCGTTTACCGCGCGGAATCAGATGCGTTTCATACGAGTCAAAAATTTAAGGAAAGTGAGGAACGATACAGGTTAGTTTTAGAGGGTGTGAATGACGGAATTTGGGATTGGGATTTAAGTAAAAATGATGTGTATTGGAACGATCGCCTTTTGGAAATTATCGGTTTGTCGCGCGATAAATTTGGCAGCACGATGGATGCTCTATACCATCGCCTGCACCCCGAGGACAAGGACGGTATCGTCCGGGCGATCGGCGCTCACTTGGAACAAGAAATCACCTACAATGTAGAATTCCGGCTGCTGCACTCATCCGGTACTTACCGTTACTGTACTTCTCAGGGAAAAGCTCAGCGGAGTTCCGAAGGAAAAGCGCTGCGGATGGCCGGCATGATTAGCGACATTACCGATCGCAAACAGGCGGAAAATGCTCTAGAAAGAGAACGGCAGCAACTAAAACAAATTATTACTTGCGTGCCGGTAGCGATGGCAATGTTCGATACCCAAATGCGCTATTTAGCTAACTCGCACAAGTGGCTGACTCAATATAATTTGGGGTGGCAGTCCCTGACAAATCTCAGTCATTACGAATTGTTTCCAGATACGCCGAATCGCTGGAAATCAATGTATCAAGAAGTGCTCAAAGGTGACGTAGTTTCTGTGAGCGAAGATGCTTGGGAACGAGCAGACGGCTCTGTGATGTACCTGCGCTGGGCCGCTCACCCTTGGTACGATCCCGACGGCCAAGTCGGGGGAATTGTGATGGTTGCTGACAAGATTAATGAGTTGGTGGAAGCGCGGGAAACTGCCCTAGAAGCCAGCCGGGTGAAGTCGCAATTCTTGGCGAATATGAGTCACGAAATTCGCACTCCGATGAATGGGGTTTTGGGCATGGCTCAATTGCTACTGCGCACTCCTCTAGAACCGAAACAGCGGCAGTCTGCTCAGACTATTTACCGTAGTGCTGAACATTTGTTGAGCGTGATTAATGATATTCTGGATTTCTCTAAGATAGAAGCTGGAGAAATGCGGCTGGAGAAGGCTGATTTTGATTTGGATAGCTGCATTGAATCAGTGATCGAAATGGTTGCGCCTTTGACAGATGAAAAAGGTATTGAATTGAATATTTTAGTTGACAGTTCGGTACCGCGAAAATTGGTGGGCGACTCGGGCAGGTTGAAACAAATCTTGCTGAATTTGACGGGGAATGCGATAAAATTTACCGATCGCGGTCAAGTTTTAGTTCACGTAACTGTCAAGCGGGGCGATCGATCTACCGGAGGCCCAGAAGCCGCCAAATTGCTATTTTCGGTGCGCGATACGGGGATTGGAATTTCGCCGGAAGGGCAGACAAAGCTGTTCCAATCTTTTTCTCAGGTAGATGGTTCTCCGACTAGGATATACGGCGGGACGGGTTTGGGTTTGGCTATTTGCAAGCAGTTAGTCGAAATGATGGGAGGCGCAATTGGGGTTCGCAGTTTTCTCGGCAACGGTTCGACTTTTTGGTTCGCTGTACCTTTGGAAAAACAGTTGCAATCTGAGTCTCGGGCTACCAAACTTGCGGGTAAGAAGCTGTTAGTAGTGTCTGCAAATGCTTTGAGAAGGGCGGCGGTACGATCGCTCGCTCAGAGTTGGGGCGCCCGCTGCGAGGAAGCAGAAACCCCTGCTGCTGCTTTGACTTGGTTGCAAAATGCCGAAATTACAATTTCTCAGCATTCGGGGGAAGGGGAAAAATGCTGCGATGCGGTGCTTGTGGATTTGCAAATGCCCGATTTTGATGCTGAGGAATTTGGTTTGCAAGTGCGATCGATCCAGGGAGTTGGCTGGTTAATCGCCATGACTGCTTTGCGGGAACAGGCGAAAGCTGAAGCGCTTTGTAGTGTGGGTTTTAGTGGCTATTTGATCGAGCCGGTGCGGCCTTCCCGCCTGCTTGAAGCTTTGCTAGCTTCTGTGAAGGAAACGGGAGAGTTTGAAAGCTTGGATGCTAATAATTGCAAGGTGCCATCAGTTAATTTTCAATCTGTTACTCCCAATTCGCCCTCATCGCTGAGAATTTTGCTGGCGGAAGATCACCCGATAAATCAACAAGTTATTGTTGAACAGTTAGCAGCTTTAGGCTATCATGCTGACTGCGCCGCTCATGGTCAAGAAGCGCTGGATTTGTTGGCAAAAAAAGCCTATAATTTGGTGTTAATGGACTGTCAAATGCCTGTACTAGACGGTTATGAAACGACGAAAAAGTTGAGGGAACGAGAAAAGGGAGAAAAATGCGATCGGCATATTTTTGTGATTGCTTTAACTGCTCATGCTATGCCGGGGGAACGAGAAAAGTGTCTGGCGGCGGGGATGGACGATTATCTCAGCAAACCTGTAGATTTAGATGCTTTGGCGGTGGTGTTGAAAAAGTATGAAGCCCAAAATATTGAGTTTGAAAATAAGTATGGAGTTAAAAGTATTAATTTGGAAGACAATAGTAAATTAGTAACAGATAGTACAGAACTTTCGGACAAAGTAGAGGCTGCGGTGGCACCAAGGGCCGCCCTTCAAACTTGGGAACACCCAGACTGCGACGGACTGTTCGACAGGAGCAGATTGGAGCAACTCCGACGGGTTAATGTTAAATTGCCCGATCGGCTTTTGCAAGCATTTGTCGGAAACGCGCAAGCTGATGTAGCTGCTGCCAAAATTGCCGTAGAAGCTAAAGATTGGCAAGCTGTGGAATATCAAGCACACCGTCTCAAGGGAACTGCTGCTAATGTAGGAGTTGCTATGATGTCAGATTTAGCCGCACAATTAGAAGATCAAGCCCGAGGCTTTCAATCTGAACCGCCAGCCACCCAATTATTAACCTTTGAGGAGATTGAAAATATATTAGTTAGTTTGTCCAGTCATTTAGCCCGAGTTCAAGAATTTGTCGAAACTCGAATGTTTAGTTAATCTGTTAGTCGATCGTAGACGGCAATTGAAATCGCTTCTTGTCAAACGAAATTCGCCTGCGCGGACTAAGAAATAAATTCTTTCTTTCTTCACTCTGTGTTCTCTGTGTTCTCTGCGGTTAATTCAAAAAAAATAATTAATTTAGCTATGACCTACAATACCAGTACAAACACAATTTCAGATAGCAAACCATTAGAAAATGATGGAGAAACGCTAACACCTTTGATGGGTTTTATTCAAAAGATTTTATTAGATGAAAAAGAGGCAGAGTCTCTGGATCTGCGTTGCCAAGCAGAGCATGGTAACGAGAGGATTGCAGTGGATTGGATTGTGGAAAAAGTGGCTCGCTGTTGTCGAGAAAGCAAAGTGGGCAAAAAATTACCTACGGCTTTTTATGTACACATTTCAGCTTTAAAAACACTCAATTCTGTACTCATAATTTATGAAAAATGTGCCAAACAAAATATCCCAAATATTGATGAAGCAACCTTAGTTAAGTTTCAGCTTCGTCAACCAAAAATCTCTTATCTTTTTTACCCCGATTTTGATACAGATGCTCACCCAGCCCTGCAAACTAGCATCCAAATTAATCTGGAAACAGGCGAAGTTAAATCTATCGACTATAGCAACAGCGAAAATCCACCAGTTTTGCACCGCAAAGAAACTTTTGTGACTGCCGATTATCCCAACTATGAGAAGTTTGCTCGACTGACTCGCAGTGAGGAAAAATGGGGACTACTTGACAATACCAGTGTTATTGGTACTCGCGAAGGTTGGCTCAAATACTTGGGATATTGCGGTGTGGAAATCCGAGATCATGCTGTAGTTGAACGTGCGAAACACGAAAATAGCCAGTTATCAATGCCGAAGATCGATCGACACAAAGCTGCAATCATACGCAACTCTATTTCTAAACCTATGCGTTTGGTTTTGGAAGCTGATTTATTTATTGATGGTGATACTTTCTTTGATTACGGTTGTGGCTACGGTGGGGATACTCAACATATTGGACAAGAAGGTTATGCTGCGGCGGGTTGGGACCCGTATTATCAGCCAGATAGTCAGCAAATCAAGGCAGATATTGTGAATATTGGTTATGTAATTAATGTGATTGAATCTTTGGGGGAAAGGCGAGAAGCTTTGCTGAATGCTTGGGAATTAACTAACAAATTACTGATAGTGGCGGCTCAGGTATTGATTGATGATGGCGAGCGAGGTCAAATTGCTTATGGGGATGGAATCATTACTTCTTGGAATACTTTTCAGAAGTATTATGAACAGGAAGAGTTGAAGGTTTATATCGACCAAGTTTTGAATGTTGATGCGATTCCTGTGGCTTTGGGGATTTATTTTGTGTTTCGAGATGCAGCGGAAGCTCAAAGTTTTCGGGCTTCTCGGTTACGATCGCACTTATTGACTCCTAGAGTTCGATCGCAAGTCAAGCGTTTTGAAGATTACGCGGAAATGCTGGCTCCTCTGATGGCCTTTGTGAGCGATCGTGGCCGTCTTCCCGTTAAAAATGAATTAATAGCTGAAGAATCGGCGATTAAGGGGGAATTTCACAGTTTTAATCGCGCTTGGCGGGTGATTTTGCAAGCTACCGATGCGGATGATTGGGAGACGATCGCCGACAAGCGCCGCCAGGATTTGCTAGTATATCTCGCTCTCAACCGTTTGGGCGATTCCCTACAAGATGGCGACGCGGTGCGTCCTTCGATGCGCCGGCTTCCGGCTCAAATCCGCAATGACATCAAGGGTTTGTTTGACAGTTATCAAAAAGCTTGCACTTTGGCAGATTTAATGCTGTACAGTTTGGGCAAAGCTGATATTGTGGCGGATTGTTGCGAAGATAGCGCGATCGGCTACAAACAACCCGGTTCCCTTTCAGTTCACGTCTCATTGTTAGAAGAACTCGACCCTTTGCTGCGACTCTACGAAGGCTGCGCCAACCGCACAATTGGCAGGCTTGACGGTGCTACAATCATCAAATTTCACACTCGGAAACCGCAGATATCCTATTTATTTTATCCCGATTTTGACACTAACCCGCATCCAGCCCTCCACACGGCTATGCACATACATTTGCGCGATCTTTCTGTCAGCTACGAAGACTATTCAGATGCGTACAATCCGCCAATTTTAGTTAAAAAAGAAGCTTTTGTCAATCCGAATTATCCGCATTACGAAAAGTTCGCGAAACTCACCCGCCAAGAGGAAAAGTTAGGGATTTTTGATGGTTCCGTCGTTAAGAAATATCGGGAATGGGTGAAGTGTTTGGAGGACAATTGCGTGAGAATTAAGGGTCATAAGTTGTTTTGGCGATCGGATGCCGATCCAGAAAGGTTGAAAATCCTGCAAAAAGCTGCATCGGAACGTCAGTCGCCAAAAATGGCTACTAATGCGGGAAAGATTGAACGAACCGCAGAGGCCGCAGAGGACACAGAGGATGGAAAAGAAGAGGGAGAAGAAGTTATGTCTTTAAGAGAGGAGAAATAGTCATGGAAGCAGAGTATGATTTTAAGCGGGACTTAAACAATTTTTAAGCCCAAACCAATATAATTATAGTTAAGGCAAAGATCGAGGAAAAGTGGTAATCATGGTAGTCCATCAACCCCGCTATAGCAAAGAAGAGTTTGCTCAACGTGGCGATCGCATTTACCAAACTCAAATACGCTCACAAATCGAATCGGGCAATCAAGGCAAAATTGTAGCGATCGACCTTGAAACTGAAGATTTTGAAGTTGATGCGAGTGAAATAGCTGCTTGCGATCGCCTTGAATCTCGTCACCCAAATGCTCAAATCTGGATTGTTCGCGTTGGGTATCGTCACGTTCGCCGATTCGGTGGACGAACCAAGAGATCTGTATGATCGCAGGAATCGTTAATGCTGATTTTGAAGCGATTATCTCGCTTTCAATATGTGACTCTGATGGGAAAATTCACACACATGAGGCGATCGTAGACACGGGTTTTAATGGTTGGCTTTCATTACCTCCAGACAAAGCATTAGGCTTCTTGCTACAATGTTTTTATACAGTTTAAGTCAGGCACTATATGTCCCTAATGAGCGCCCCAGCAAAATTCCAAGCAACCTCTCCCCCTTTCCGCTGGGATGAAGTGGGAGGTATCCGTATAGGTTCGAGTCGAGTGACCCTAGATAGCATACTTGCTTCATACCACAATGGCTCCACTCCCGAAGAAATCGCTATTCAGTATTCAGTTGTTCGCTTAGAAGACATATACAGTACCATTGCTTATTATCTCAACCACAGTCAGGAAATTGACAGTTATTTGGAACAGCGCAGCCAACAAGCTCAGCAACTGAGACAACAACTTTCTCAAAAACACAACTTAGTCGATCTGAGACAACGTTTGCTTACTCGTTATCAGTCAAAAGGGGAGTCGATACCAAGTGCGCCTCCTCACTAGACCTCTTGCAAAAGTCCTTTTCATCAATTTATAGGGCAGGCGAGACACCCACAATAAAAAATGATTCTTGTGGGATGGGCCGGAAAGCCCGTCTTAGTTATTTTTGCAAAAGGTCTATTGAGTAGATAGGCTTGCGATCGCAAAGATATTGCTACAATAGCCGTATAACTCTATCTTGGTAAAAAATTATATGATCTCCCAACAGATTGAAGACCCATCTCAACATCTCGAATCGCGAGTTGCAACTTTAGAAACTGAACTAGCACAAATGAAACAGATGCTATCTGTATTTGTTAAGAAAAAATCTCCTTGGTGGCTAAAAGTTGCGGGTAGTTTTGAAAACGATCCTACCTTTGACGAAGCAGTTCGCCTCGGAGAAGAATGGCGTAAGTCTGCTGAATAGCTCAATACCTTCTTACGATGTATATTCTTGACACCGACCATCTCAGTTTCATCCAGCGCAATGGGCAAGAGGGAAAGCAAATCTTAGCAAGACTGGCAGTTATAGAAGAACTGGAAGTTGCAGTGACTGTAATTACCTACGAAGAACAAGTTAGAGGACGGCTCAATTTCCTGTCCAAAGCAAGAACATTAGACGAACAAATTTGGGCTTATCAAGGACTACAGCAGCTTGCACTCGACTATCAATCTATCGTGATTATTCCTTTTAATCGTGCGGCTGCTTTGGAACATCAACGCCTGCGAAAAATGTATCCCCGTCTCGGAAATATGGATTTGAAAATTGCTGCCATTACTCTAATCAACAACGCAACCTTACTCACCCGTAATAAGTCAGATTTTGGACAAGTCTTAGAGTTACGAATAGAAGACTGGTCAGCCCCTTACAATCAATGATCTCGTCCGTTTGTCTGGATTACAGAAATTATACACGTTGGGTAAAAACCCCGGTTTATGCCTCAATATCTCAAGGGATAAACCGGTTGTTTTTTTGGGTAAGTCTTGTTAAGCAAACTTAATCTTCAAATAATCATCCTCCATCTTCGCCCCGGAAGGTTGCAGCGCGGCTAAAGCTTGCGGCAAAACCATATTGCGGCGGTGATTCCCAATCCGAACATTCAACTCATCTCCCGTTTTCGTCAACTGAATTTGATCCTTAGCAATTCCCGGCAAATACAGTTCGAGAACATATTGATTGTTGTCCTGCACAATTCTAATCGTATTTTCTGTGTAATAAACCTTGCTTGGGTCTTCATCTGCATAAAGCGTTTCTTTCAAGCGTTCCAAAGCCGGCAAACCGCACATTTCCTCGGAATAAAGCGGCACTTCTTTTACAGGAAGCGGCCGAAAATTTTCGTGAATTTCCTGCTTGTACTGCTGCTGGTTCTCTTTCCAGCGCTTGAAAAATGGATCGGTTACTTCTTCAGGAATAATCCGGTTGGCGACAATTAAATCTGTGGCAACATTGTACAAACTCAAATAGGCGTGAGCCCGCAAAGATTCTTTGATTACCATTTTTTCAGGATTAGTAATTAACCTGACCGAAGTTACAGTATTGTCAGTTAAAATCTTTTCCAAAGCTTCGATTTGTTCGTAAAATTCATAAGGTGCATCCATCACCTCTTTGTCGGGCAAAGAAAAGCCCGCAAGTGGTCTAAAAAACGGTTCAACTAAAGGTCTGAGGGCAACAGATATACCTTGCAATGGCTTGTAAAATTTTCTCATGTACCAGCCGCCAACTTCCGGCAAACTTAGCAGTCGCAATGCTGTACCTGTGGGGGCGGAATCGATAATTAAAACATCATATATGCCCTCGTCGTAATGGCGTTTCATCCGCACCAAACCAAAGATTTCGTCCATTCCCGGCAAAATGGCTAATTCTTCAGCTTGCACGCCCTCAAGTCCCTGCGCTTTCAAAACTTGAGTAATGTAGCGTTTGACTGCTCCCCAATTGCCTTCTAATTCCCTGAGAGCGTCCAATTCTGCTCCCCACAAATTGGGTTTGACCAGTCGAGCATCGTGTCCGAGTTCCATGTCGAAGCTGTCGGCTAGGGAGTGGGCGGGATCTGTGCTCAGCACTAGGGTTTTGTATCCCAATTCGGCGCATCGCAAGCCCGTAGCAGCGGCTACGGAGGTTTTGCCTACGCCGCCTTTTCCGGTCATTAATATTAAGCGCATTGATTGTTTAGCTCGCCTGAAAGTTCTTTACTTATATATTGTAACGTTGTGTAACGAAGATTAATTTAGCCGGGGAATCAATTTGGTCGATCGCCCGCCGGACACAGCAATTTGTCGGTAATTCACGAAATCGGTACGATGTCAATAGCAATAAAATTTATATGGTGTGCGATCGATTGAGCGATCGTCAGGTTCGTAGCGCGTCGTGGTGTCCGCTCCCGGATTGCGGACACCAGGACGCACTACGAACCGATACGATCGATTGAGCGATCGACGGCGAACTCATCGCGTTTTTTGGTCATGCTTTCCATCTAAAACGTGCGATCAATCGGAATTATGATTACCGTTTGAGACTTCTTGCATCGAATTTTTAAACCAGATGGACTGCTGGGGGAATGGCATAGAAATTTTCTCTTCATCAAATACCTGCTTCAATCGCCGGCGAAACTCGCGTCCGACTTCCCACTTTTTCAGCGGTTGAGTTTGAATCAAGAGGCGAATCGTAATGCTATTTTCACCAAACGCATCAACGCCCAGTACCTTGGGAGGTTCTAATATTAATTCTTGCCACTCAGAATCCAAACTCATTTGAGTCGCTGCTTTTTTAATTACGGCGATTGCACGGTCAATATCGGTATCATAAGCAACCTCAATACCTAAATTCACACGAGACCAACTGCTCGTATGGTTTTTTACCATCGTAATACTGCCATTTGGAATACTAATTAGATCGCCATCTTGGTTCCGTAATTGAGTTACCCGCAGGTTCATTTTTTCCACGGCTCCACTTTCATTGTTAGCAGTGATTATATCACCCACGCCATACTGATCCTCCAAGAGAAAAAACAGTCCGTTAATCATGTCTTTGACAAGACTTTGAGATCCAAAGGAAATCGCCACCCCAAAAATACTCACACTTGCCAAAAACGGCACAATATTCACACCCAAAATTGACAAAGCAGTCAATCCGCCAGCAGCAATACAACAGAAACCGCTAGCTCCCTTCATCACGCCAGAAAAGGTTTTTAGCCGCTGAATCGTTCGGACTGATGCACTGTCTGGAAGGAATCGCCCCTCACTGAGAGCGGCCACAAAATGGTCAATTACAACGAAGCTGATGCGAAGTATTAGGTAAGTTGCAGCCCCAATTAAGATTAAGTTGAGTAAGGTGACGCTCAAACTTTTTAGCAATAGTGATTGCAGCCATCGAGTCTGCGGAAACAGGCTCAAGCAAAATGAAATTCCGCCTCCCCACAGGCCAAGCTGTCCGAGTTGCAATAAACGCTGTCGCACTTCGTACCAAAATTTGACCCGCTGCTTCCGAGCAATTTTTTGTTGCTGTTTGGAAGCATGAGCTGCAGCTTCATCTTCCTCCTGTTCAGACAAATCTTCTACTTGCTCTTGGGAAGCATTGAGTTGTTCGATTTGTGTTAATACTGCTCCATAACTGGCTTTGATATAGCGCTGTCTGAGGCGCATTCCCAGACTGAGCAGGAGCATAAATAGCATGACTCCGCCTGCTCGCAATGCCTGCTTTGCTAAAAACTCTGGCTGATGTTCCCGTTGAGACGCAAGCAGGGCATTCTTAATAATTTGAGTCAAGTTTTGAGCGTGAGTGGTTAGCTCGACTCCGTACAGGCGAGCATCGTCAGTGGTAACGGTCATCAAATAGTTTTTATTAACAGAAATAATTGGAAGTTGACTCGTTTGGTCTACGCTGTAATCGACTTCTAATTTCCCCGGTTCAAAGTTGGTATTGGCAATTTCTTGAAGCTGATTTGTAACGGTTTTGACTCTTTGCTGAATGGGTGAAAGAGAAATTTCTTCTTGCTGCTTGGTGTTGAGGGCAGGAGCTGTCAAAGCAAATATCTGACGACCATCTAAATGAACATCACCGACAACAAAGTTGGTGCTATCGTTGGCGGAATAGATATTGAATAATCGCTGTGGTTCTGGAGATGAGGGTTGTCCGGCCACTGGCACTATCGACGCGCCCAAGAGGAAGATGAATGCACCAATTCCCAAGGCAATTTTGCGCCACAGGTAATTAGTTCGACGAGAATTAAGATTTATCCAGTTCAAGCAAGACATTTTTCTACACATTGCATATTTGTATCAAGGTCTCACCTGGGTTTGATTGCTACAGAATGCAGTTGACGGCGCAATACGGTGGCCTTTAGGTTGGATCGCTCAAAGCCAGAGGAATTGAGCCAATGATGGTGGTGAGGCCTGACTCGATCGACTAAAGTGTTGAGTTCGATCGCCGGTTTCGCCACCAAAGCTGTCATTATAACGCTGTAGCCAGGAATGTTTGATTAGATGAGAAATTGAGGCGCTGTCACAGTCGTGGCTGGTAAATTATGCGATCGCCCGATCGGCAATCATCTATCGCTTTTAATCGGGCAAATTAAAAAAGGTTTTACCTGGTGCATAGCAAGCAAAGGTAACGCAGCAAGCCACAGTCACTTTTTAGTTGCGACGGGAAACACAAGCTGTTTGAGCACATCCAACCGCGAACAGTTCCAGTAATCGATGTGGGAAACGATTAAACCGTCGCTGTTTACCTTCAGTTCGCTTCTCCCGCTAATCGCCATTTTTGGTTGCCAAGGTAGCGGTGCGATCCAACTCAGAGTCCAGCGAGTTTCTATCGCATCTCCCGACTGAGAAATATCGTGCAAATCGAGTTTAATCTGTTGAAAAAAAGTCCCCATAAACCCCAGCATTTTTTGGTAGCGATCGACTCCTGTAAATCGATTTAGAGGGTCTTCAAAATAAACATCTTTAGCATAAATGCTGTAAGTCTGATTTTCAGGAAATCTACGGTAGTCCTCGGTGATAACTTGAATAATATCCATTACGATTAGCGATTTGCCTAAAATGATTATAATATAGTTTATACCTGCTAGAGAAAAGGCGGACAATTTATGATTGACCTCTACACTTTTACCACGCCCAATGGCCGCAAAGTCTCCATCATGCTCGAAGAAATAGGCTTACCCTACAACGTGCACGTCATAGACATCACAAAGAACGACCAATTTAGCCCAGAGTTTATCGCCATCAACCCGAATAGCAAAATTCCCGCTATAGTCGATCGCGATAACGGCATCACTGTCTTCGAGTCCGGCGCCATCCTGATCTATCTAGCAGAAAAAAGTGGCAAATTTCTACCCACCGAAAAAGAAAAATACTTTCAAGTTATCGAGTGGCTGATGTTTCAAATGGCCAGCGTCGGGCCAATGTTCGGTCAGCTAAACCACTTCAAACGCTATGCACCCGAACAAATTCCCTATGCAATTCAACGCTACGAAAAAGAAACCTTGCGACTCTACGGAGTATTAGACACTCAACTAGCAAAATCCGAATACATCTGCGGCGAATATTCAATTGCCGATATGGCTATTTATCCCTGGGTTGCTATTTACGAATTTCAAGGATTAACCCTCGACAACCACCCCCACCTCAAACGCTGGGTAGAAACCTTGCAGAAGCGCCCAGCGGTTGAGCGTGGCATGGCTGTGCCAGCGGTGTAAAAATCAAAAAAATTAACCGCAGACAGACAAATATATCACAAATGCGATCGGCGTTTGTCCGCGTTCACCTGCGGTTAAAAAATCTTTAAAACCTAATCAGCGAAATGCTTAATAATCGCATCCGCAAACTCAGAACACTTAAGTTCCGGCACAGGCGGCTCCATCAAGCGAGCTAAATCGTAGGTAACTTCACCATTAGAAATTGCCGCAGCCAAACCCTTTTTAATCAAGTCTGCCGCTTCCTGCCATCCCATATATTCCAACATCATCACCCCAGATAAAATCAGGGAACCGGGATTGACTTTATCCAAACCGGCGTGTTTCGGTGCAGTGCCGTGAGTTGCCTCAAAAACTGCACATTCATCGCCAATATTCGCGCCAGGGCCCATGCCCAATCCGCCGACAATTGCGGCTGCTGCATCGGACAAATAATCGCCGTTCAAATTCATTGTCGCCAAAATCGAATATTCACCTGGCCTGGTTTGAATTTGTTGGAAAATACTGTCAGCAATTCTGTCGTTGACCATAATTTTCTCTTTCCACTTGCCACCGCCATGACTATCCCAAATTGCAGCCAGAACATCGGCGACTTCCTGAGTAATTTTGGCTTGTTTCTCGGGCGTCAAAGCATCGAATCCCGGATCGATTTGGCGGGCATTGTCTTCTAAGCTAATGTCGGGATTTTTTTCTTTGTTGCCGAGAATCCAAGACTCTCTCTCTGTCACGCACTCAGCGCGATATTCGGGGGTTGCTAATTCGTAACCCCAATCTCGGAAAGCTCCTTCGGTGTATTTCATGATGTTGCCTTTGTGCACCAAAGTTACTTGCTGCTTTTCTTTCGGCAACCGCAAGGCGTGAGTCATTGCCCGCCGCACTAAACGCTGGGAACCGCTTTTGCTAATCGGTTTAATGCCTATTCCAGAATCGAGGCGAATTTGTTTTTTGCCGTGTTCTGGTGTTGCGGGAATTAACTCATTATTCAGGTATTCAATTAGTTTCAGACCGATTTCGCTGTCTTTTGCCCATTCAATTCCGAGGTAAATATCCTCTGTATTTTCCCGGTAAATAATGACATCCAGCAGTTCTGGAGTTTTATGCAATGATGGGGTTCCATCATAATATTTGCAGGGCCGCACGCAGGCGTAAAGGTCAAAGATTTGTCGCAAAGCTACGTTGAGCGATCGAATTCCGCCGCCTATGGGCGTTGTCAGCGGGCCTTTGATGGCGACGCCGTATTCTTTGATGGCGTCTAGGGAATCCTGGGGCAAATATTGGTATGTACCGTAGACATCGCAGGCTTCGTCGCCTACATAAACCTTAAACCAGTTGATTTTACGATCGCCACCGTAGGCCATTTCTACCGCAGCATCCATGACTTTCTGGGATGCTGGCCACAAGTCTACGCCGGTACCGTCGCCACGGATGAAGGGAATAATCGGGTCATTGGGGACGATCGGCAAACCGTCAGAGAAAGTAATTTTAGAACCAGTGGTCGGGGCTACAATCTTTTCGTACATATCTTAACAGTGCGGATAGCAATTCTCCCTATTTTGCCACGATTGTCTGTCGAAAATTTAATAAATTTTAGATAATTGCCTAAATTTTTAATATTTGAGTTACTGCTGTATCTATAGTAACCAAACTGAGATTATATTAATTTTTTACCGCAGATAGGAGCAGATGGACGCAGATAAATGCAGATGTTTTGGATGATGTCTGCATTTATCTGGGATTTTATTCCTTCTGCATATTCTTTTTCACAACCCACAAAATAAACCCGATGACAATAATCACCACAACTATTTTGGAAACAGGAGCAAGATATTCATCTACACGTTCATAATTTTCCGCTAGTTTATATCCGGCCAAGGTTAGAAAACTTACCCATAAAATAGTGCCGCCTGTTGAATATGCCAGAAATGGAATTAAAGGCATATTGTTGATGCCAGCGGGGAGGGAAATTAGGGTGCGAACTCCGGGGACGAGGCGACACAAAAATACGGCTTTGTTGCCGTGTCTGTTAAACCATCTATTTGCTTTGTCTATATCGGCGCCGGATACTGCGATCCATTTGCCGTATTTGTCGGCTAAATCTCTCAAGCGTTCTTCGCTCAATAATTTACCCGCATAGTACCAGGGAAACGCTCCTAAAACGGTTCCGATTGTCCCTGCTGCGATCGCCAGTGACAACTGCATATCCCCCTTCGATGCTGTGAATCCTGCCAAGGGCATAATCAATTCTGAGGGGATGGGGGGGAAAAGATTTTCTAAGAACATCAACAGTGCAATGCCCAGATAACTCATGGACTGCATTGTGTTAGTTATCCATTCAACCATTTTGATTTAATAATTGGTAATAGGTACAGAAGAAGTCATTAGTCATTAGTCATTAGTCATTAGTCATTAGTCATTAGTCATTCGACTGCGAACCAGGGAGGCAGAGCCTCCGTCTATTCATTCCTAGGCAGAGCCTAGGAACGATAAATGATCAACGAGAAGCTATGATTAAGTTCCCGAAGTCCAGGAGTTGGTGTACTCAATTTGCTCGGCTGTCAAGGTATCAATGTGAATTCCCATTGCTTCCAATTTGAGACGCGCAATTTCCTTGTCAACATCAACAGGAATTGAATGGATTCCTGCTTCTAACTTGCCTTTATTTTTGACTAGATATTCAGTGGCTAAGGCTTGGTTAGCAAAGCTCATATCCATGACAGCGCTGGGGTGTCCTTCGGCTGCTGCCAAGTTGATCAAACGGCCTTCGCCCAAGACAATAACCGACTTGCCGTTATTGAGGCGGTATTCTTGGGTGAAAGAGCGAACTGTTTTCACGCCGGTGCTTTTTGCGCCGAGGGATTTGAGGTCGATTTCAATGTCAAAGTGACCGGAATTACAAACAATTGCGCCGTCTTTCATGGTGTCGAAATGTTCGGCACGGATGACGTGTTTGTTGCCGGTGACGGTGATGAAGATATCGCCGACTTTGGCTGCTTCGTCCATTGGCATGACGCGGAAACCGTCCATCACTGCTTCGATCGCCCGAATCGGATCGATTTCGGTGACAATTACGTTAGCGCCCATGCCGCGAGCCCGCAGTGCAGTGCCTTTGCCGCACCAACCGTAGCCTGCAACCACAATATTTTTACCGGCTAACAAGATGTTGGTAGCGCGGATAATGCCGTCTAGGGTGGATTGACCGGTGCCGTAGCGGTTGTCGAAGAAGTGCTTGGTGTCGGCGTCGTTAACGTTCATTGCTGGGAAAGTCAGCACGCCGTCTTTCAACATCGCCCGCAGACGTACAATGCCTGTGGTAGTTTCTTCGGTGGTTCCGATCAAGTCGGAAATTTGGTTGGGGCGGTGCTTGATCAGGGCTGCTACTACGTCGCTACCGTCGTCGATGATGATGTTTGGACGGTGGTCGAGGGCTGTGTTAACGTGACGTTCGTAGGTAGCTGTGTCTTCTCCTCTCAGGGCGTAGACTGAAATGCCGTAGTCTGCAACTAGGCAAGCTGCTACGTCATCCTGGGTGCTCAAGGGGTTGCTGGCGATGAGTACGGCGTCTGCACCGCCCATTTTCAGGGCGATCGCCAAATGGGCTGTTTCTGTGGTTACGTGGCAGCAAGCTGAAATACGGATGCCTGCGAAGGGCTTTTCTTTAGCGAAGCGTTCTTGAATTTGGCGCAATACTGGCATTTCGCGGCCGGCCCACTCGATGCGCTGTTTTCCCAACGGGGCGAGGGACAGGTCTTTGACTTCGTGTTTAATCTGAACTAATGTTGCAACCATTTTCTGTGATTTCTCGGAAATTATTCAACTTTATCAGTTGTACCAGATTAACCTAGGTCGCTGCAAGTTTCCCGATTTATCGATATGCGTGCCCGATCGACCTTTTTGACACATACCAGTCTCGCATTCGGGCCACTCAATCTTTTTTGTGACTGTGGCGTTCTTGAATTATATGAATAATCGAAGGCACAAAAGAAAGTACAATTATTCCGCCAACAATCGGCAGTAAATATTCATCTACTCTCTCAGGAGGAATCATCTTTCCCAAATAATAACCCAGCAGCGTTATCCCCACCGTCCACAAAAAACCACCGATCAGGTTATAAAACATAAAAGTTTTATATTTCATTGCCGCCACACCCGCCACTATCGGCGCAAAAGTGCGGACAATTGGCATAAATCTCGCCAGTACAACTGCTTTTTGACCGTGTTTTTCGTAGAAGTTTTCGGTTTTTTCTAAATATTCTTTTTTAAACAGCCACGAATCTTCCTTATTAAATAAGCGGCGACCCCAACGGTGTCCGGTTGCATAGCCAACATTATCGCCAGCCACCGCACAGACAAAAGCCCCAAAAATTAGCGTCCAAATATTCATAGTGTCTGGCCCAGCAGCCACAATTCCAGCAGCAAACAGCAAGCTGTCTCCCGGTAGAAAAAACCCGAATAGCAATCCAGATTCGGCAAACACAATACCCCAAATTCCCAAATAACCGAAGGTTTTAATCAGTTGCTGCAAATCAAAATTCATTTTTTTGTTTTTCTGGGGAATTAACTAATATCATGTCCGCTCGATTATCCTAACAAAAACCGATCGCGCGCGCGCCATGCAAGTCCTCCGCGCGAGAGCGGACTCCAAGACGGGCGAACCTGACGCGCGCGCGCGGAGGACATTATGCTTGACGACTTCCATTTCTGTTGTTCAGTCAAGCAAAAGGCGAGCCGATTTCCCATCAGCGCGCCTGCAAATCTTATTCTTTTTTGTAACCTGAGCCGATCGTTCTAGCGAAAAAAATTAGGCAACTGTCTTGCTCGCGCGGCGGCGACGTGCTGCAACCAAGCCGCCGAAACCGAGAGCCAAACCAGTCATGGTAATCGGTTCGGGAACTGCTTCGGCGCTCACGGTGAAGTCTTGGAAATCCTTGTCGTTAGCGTTACCGCGATCGTCGAAGGAGATTAGTGTACCTCCCTTAGACAGAGAACCTAGTCCGTCTGTGTATTGTCCAGCAGCTTGGAAGACGTTCGTTGTTTCTTTGCCGAGTGCGCTCCACAGCGGGGACGCACCGCCAAACACGGCTTGCTGACTGCCGCCGTTCAAGGAAGAGGTCGAGTAGACAGTGCCCGCCCTAGCGCCATTGTAGAGGCTGCTGAGTCCCAAAGTGTAAACTTGATTTGCCAGGAATTGGAACCTTACGGGGCCTGAACGGACTGTATTGCCCAAGGTTCCTTTCCATTCGTTGGCGCCGCCGTTGTCTGAGGATTTAGTTTCCGAAAACAGCGTGCTGACTAAAGATGCCACCGAATTGTTTACTTGGTAGATGCCCAAAGATGAAGTGTACGCACCGTGAGATTCTTTGAAGTTAAATTCGACCTGTTGGTCTTGGGCGAATGTGATGCCGTTGGTACCGAAAGAGAAGGCCTGCGCTGGAGTTCCGGCACCCAACAGAACTGTGGCGACTGTGGTGGCTGTTAAAGCGGAGAAGAGTTTGGTATTCATAACTTGTACCTTTGGTGCTTTGTATCTTAATGATTTGATTATGGAATACTTTCTTTGGGTTTTTGGCACTTTAGGTGAATTTTGACAGACTCTTTATCAAGCCTTTATTGATCCTTCACAAATGCTGTCGATTCGATCGACTATAGGACGATCGATCCCCAAGAAGACACACCAAATAATTATATAATATTTGGCTGAAAACCTTGCATTGCAAAGCATCTGAGCGCCGAGTGGCTAAAATAGTTTTTGGCTGGTTAGGCTAATTTTTTATTTTAGGCTCAAGTCTAAATCCTCAATAGTAAACACTTACGTGTAAACACGGTGATACCAGAACTAACTGACAGTTATGGGAGTTTTATATTAACCATAAATTGAGAATTTTGGTTTTTTAACACTTGCGTATGCGAGTTAAAGTAGTCGATCGATCGGGGAAATTACGTACAAACGGCGATCGCCCTAGTTTATGTATTTTGATTAAATTGGAGGGAGGCCTCGCCGTGAAAGCCCCCAAAAAGGCGATCGGGATGCGATTTCCGCAGATTGAAGCGGTCAAAGAGTAGATTGCTCCTCAACAAATACCGTATATAGAAGCTCTGGCAAGTCCTAATCCCGATCCGAGCAAATCAAAACAGACCGCTATAGCGTTCCTCGGCCCAAGGTTCGCCCCGCTGGTGGTAGCCGTTGCGTTCCCAAAAACCGAGTTGTTCGGTTTCTGTAAACTCCAGGCCGTTAATCCATTTGGCGCTTTTCCAAGCGTACAAGTGCGGGACTACCAGCCGCATCGGGCCGCCGTGGTCTGGGGATAGGGGTTCGCCGAAGACGGTGTGGGCGAAAAAGTTTTCTTCTCGCAGGAAGTCGCCGATCGCAATGTTAGTCGTGTAGTCGCCGTAGCAGTGCTCCAAGATGTGCAGAGCTTTCGGATCGACTTCTACATAGTTCATGAAATCTGTGACTTTGACTCCCGTCCACTGCACGTCCAGTTTTGACCACCGGGTGACGCAGTGAAAATCGGCAGTAAAGTTACTTTGGGGCATGGCCTGGAAGTCTGACCAAGTGAAGGTTTTTGGTTTTGCCAATCCCCAGACTTTAAATTCCCAACTCTCAATGCTGACGGAGGGTGTATCGCCGTAGGTGAGGACGGGAAAGCCGTTGGCGAGGTATTGACCCGGGGGGACGCGATCGCTATTTTCTGATTCTGGCTTGCGAAAAAATTTGCCCTGCATTGATTCACGCTCTACAGTAACTGACTGCAATGCCCAGTATAACTTGCAGAGAAGGGCGGATAGCAATTCATCTCAAGGTAGAAATCTGTCAGCACTTGTGCAGAATTCATCCTCCCCAAATTCTGTAGGGCGCGGGCTTATTTCTGCCGAAACAGCGAGAGCGAGCTCAAAATTTACAAACTATTGCTCTAGCTTATTCGTTTGCTAACCTTAAATATTAGCGCAATTTAATGGTGCATTGCCGAATCTTTGATGTATCGTTACAATATGCTGATATGCCATAAAAAAAATTTGATGGGGTAAAAACCATGATCGCAAGTTGCTTGATTCCATTGACGCTTTGCTTAATTGCTGGGTGGGTTACTACTGGGACTGACGAAAGAACGCTAGACGGAATTCCGGCTCCGATAGCTGCAATTATTGGGGTGTGTTCGTTAATTTGGTTTGTGGCGGTGTGCCCTTGGCCTGTTGAACTCGCTCTAATCTTGGCGGTGCTGGTTGTGGGCAGATCTTACCTGAAAGATATATTGAATGTAGGCTGAATTTTCAGGGCTAGCGCTCCTAGATTTGCAGGAGCGCGATCGGGTGCTTCTACTTTTATTTAATAATTTTCCGTTTTGGCTATTGTTTGGGTTGTGTTTTTAGAGGAAGCTGGAACGGCTCAAGCGACTCCTGTATCGTTGAAATTCAATTGAGATATCTCGATTAAAAATTAAAAGATCGAGGCGATCGTTCGATCTCAGATAGTATAAGGTGCAACGTCAGCACCTTATACTATGGAGTAAGCAAAATAGCTAGCTATTAAATGGGCAAGCGATTTATATCTTTGTTAGAACCAATTACTACCATCGCCTCGCCCTTTTTCAAGCGTTCGTTTGGCTGCGGATTGATCTCGAACTTGTCGGCGCGACCGACTGCTAGCAAGTTCAAACCGTACCGGCGCCGGAGTTCCAACTCCGAGATAGTTTTGCCGTCAAACTTTTCAGGAACGAGCAACTCAACAATGCTGTGATTTGGGTCGAGGTCAAAGCGTTCTAGAATGCTGGGTTTTGTAAGAATGCGGGCCAAAGAGCAACCCATTTCTCGTTCTGGAAAAACCACATGATCTGCGCCGACTTTTTTCAAAATTTTCAAATGAGTTTCCGAGGAAGCTTTGGCTATTACGTGAGTTACTCCGCCTTCTTTCAGGTTTAGGGTGGTGGTAATGCTTTCTGCTAGGTAATTGCCGATCGCCACAATCACTGTTTCAAATTCAAATATACCCGCTCCCTGAAGAGCGCTAGGCTCAGTAGAATCTAACTGCACAACGTGAGCAGCTATACGATCGTTCAAAGCTTGAGTTACTTTTTTTTCGTCGGTGTCAACCCCGAGGACTTCGTAACCCAAGTCATGCAGGGTCGAACACACAGCTTTGCCGAAGCGTCCCAAACCAATAACTGCAAACTGCTTGTTTTCCGCGCGCAAACTGCGAAAAAATTTTAAAGATGAAAGGTGCACGCTCATATCCAGCGCTGAAGGTCTTGCTTGGCAAATTTTAGCATAGACAGCGCCGCCTCCTTGTGATTGTTTTTGGTAAATAGTAAAAGTTGATTTGGGTTGTCACCCATTGTTTAGATTATCAGCAACAAGGCAAGATTTTTCTAGCCGACTAACAAACTTTCCTCAGCATACTTAAAAGTTCTGGGTTTGGGGTCGCCGAGAGCGGCACTCATTAGCAGTAGCACGCCAACCCGACCTATGTACATTGTCGCAATCAAAATTAATTTGCCGATCGCCGAAATCTTGGCTGTAATCCCTGTGGAAAGACCGACTGTGCCAAAAGCTGACACTGCCTCAAATAGCACTTGCATAAATTCTAGTTCGGGATTGGTTACCTCGATTAAAGTTGCAGATGCGATCACAACCAACAGGGAACCAAAGACTACGCTAATAGTTTTTAGAATCAGTGCTGGGGGAATTTGACGCTGATAGCACTGCACCTGTTCCTGACCTTCAAGAACTGCTGCGGTACAGCTAAACAATATCCTAAAAGTTGTGGTTTTGATGCCACCGCCGGTGCTGCCGGGACTGGCACCAATAAACATCAGCACGATGGTAATAAATAACGAGGCTTCGGTCATTTTGCTGATGTCAATTGTATTGAATCCCGCCGTGCGGGGAGTCACTGATTGAAACCAAGCTGCCATTACCTTTTGCGGGAAATTGAGAGGTCCGAAAGTTCCTGGATTGTTGTATTCCAGCACTAAATATGCTATGGTTCCTGAAATTAAAAGGAAAGCAGTTGTACTGGTGACAACTTTGAAGTTGAGGGAAAAAACTGTGCAGATCGGGCTTTTGTTGAAGCGATCGCGTAGCCACAGGTACATTTCCATAATTACTTGATAGCCGATGCCCCCAAATACGATCAAACCGGTGACTGTGAAGTTAATTACAGGCGAATTGACGTAGCGGATAAAATTATCTGAATAAATGCTAAATCCGGCGTTATTAAAGGAATTAACGCTGTGAAAGATGGCAGACCACAGACCGTCTTTAAATCCGTATTTGGGGACGAAAACCGACATGAACAAAAACACTCCTGTTAATTCAAACAAAGCGGTTGTTGCTATAATTGACTGCACGAGTTGCACTACGCCGGCTAGTCCGGATTTATCAAGTGATTGTTGCAGGGCAATTTTGTCTTTTAAACCAAAGCGGCGGCCCAATAACAGCAACAACAAAGTTGTGGCTGTCATGTAGCCCAAGCCTCCTATTTGCACCAGTAAAACTAGGCAGAGTTGTCCCCAAAAAGAGTAATATTTTCCAACATCCACGACAGATAAGCCGGTGACGCAGACAGCGGAAGTAGATGTGAAGAGTGCTGTGATTGGATCGCTCCAAGTTCCATCAATTGTGGAAAATGGCATCATTAGTAGTAAAGCACCTGCGGTAATGACGGCGAGAAAGCCCAAGCAAATGGTTCGCGAGACAGTCATTCGATTTTAGATTGTGGATTGTGGATTTGAGATTTTTTTGATTGGCGATTTGAGAGGGGATTTGCAAATCGATAAATCGATTTTTGATTGGCGATTTGAGAGGGATCTGCAAATATATCTCTGTTTGCGGTTTTGTGCGATCGCCCAAAACCGCAAACAGAGATGACAACAACGGGGAAATCACGGTAGAATTCTTTTAATAACTTGCGATCGTGCGATGACATCAACACTTTACCAGCAAATTCAGGAACTCTACGACGCTTCTAGCGGTTTGTGGGAGCAGGTGTGGGGCGAACATATGCACCACGGCTACTACGGCGTAGATGGCAATTTGAAAAAAGAGCGCCGACAGGCTCAGATAGATTTGATCGAAGAACTGCTGGGCTGGGCTGGAGTGCCGTCAGATATGGCACTCTGTGAACCTTACCGCATTTTGGATGTCGGTTGCGGGATCGGCGGTAGCACGCTGTATTTGACCGAAAAGTTTAGTTCGATCGCGCAAAATAATTTAAAGTCGGATGGTGGGGTCGATCGGGTGACAGCCACCGGCATTACGCTGAGTCCGGTACAGGCCAATAGAGCGATCGAACGTGCTAAAATTGCTGCACTGGAAAGCAATGTTAATTTTTTGGTAGCAGATGCTTTAAATATGCCTTTTCCTGACGAGTCCTTCGACTTGGTTTGGTCACTCGAAAGTGGGGAACATATGCCAGACAAAATTAAGTTTTTGCAGGAATGTTGCCGCGTGCTCAAGCCGGGAGGAACTTTGATTTTGGCGACTTGGTGCCACCGCCCGCTGGGAGAATCGGCGGGAGAATTGACGGATGCAGAGAGAAAAGAATTGGCAGAAATTTATCGGGTTTATGCTTTGCCTTACGTGATTTCTTTGCCGGAATATGAGGAAATTGTTCGCAGTTTGCCTTTCACAAATATTCGCACGGCTGATTGGTCAAAAGCTGTGGCTCCTTTTTGGGATGTGGTGATCGATTCTGCTTTGACTCCGAGCGCGATTTGGGGTTTACTGACGAGCGGTTGGACGACTATTCAAGCTGCACTTGCTCTCTCGTTGATGAGCCGGGGATATCAAAGCGGATTGATTCGTTTCGGGCTGATTTGTGCTGTGAAATAAATCATTAGTCATTAGTCATTAGTCATTAGTCATATCGTTTCCGCTTGCATCGGAATAATTTAACCACAGAGTACACAGAGTACACAGAGGGAGAGAATATATATCTGAATCATTCCGATGCTACCGAATTTGATATCATTAGTTATTAGT
>PVWI01000270.1 GCA_003003725.1 filamentous cyanobacterium Phorm 6
CACTAATCCTTTTAATGCTTTAGGCATGCAGTAATAATTTGTTGGTATAAAGCCAAATATTCATCTACTATCCTGTTTTCATACCACTCTTTTTCCGCCTGTTGACGTACTTTACCTCGCTTACTCCCTTTCCTTTTTTTTCCTTCTCCCCCCCCCTCCCTCCTCTTTTCCCCCCTCTCCCCCTTTCTCCCGATCCCTCTCCCCATATCCCCCTTTCCCGTGCCGATTACCAAGAAAAATATTAAACTAGCTGAAAGGACGAGCGATCGACAGTTCGGAACAAGACACCGGTGTTTCCCCAAAAAACCGGACATTTACCGTTTTTTGCTTTAACCTGCCTTCAAACTACAAAATTACCTGACATTCAATACATGAATATTTTTAGCAGTCTGCTTTCCGCGCCAACGAAACAACCCCAAGTCACAAAACAGCGTCGAGGCATTGAAATTAAGTCGGAACGCGAAATCGAAATAATGCGACAGGCGGCGAAAATTGTCGCAACCGTACTGAAAGAAATTTCGCAACTTGTAAAACCGGGAATGACTACTGCTGATTTGGATATTTATGCCGAAAAACGCATCCGAGAAATGGGTGCAACTCCCAGTTTTAAAGGCTATCACGGTTTCACTGGATCGATTTGCTCTAGCATTAATAACGAAGTTGTTCACGGCATCCCCAGCCGCAAAAAAGTAATTCGTGCCGGAGATGTTCTCAAAGTAGATACGGGAGCATATTACCAAGGTTTTCACGGCGATTCTTGCATCACGATCGCAGTTGTGGAGGTGACACCGGAATCGGCAAAATTAATTAGAGTTGCAGAAGAAGCTCTCTATAAAGGTATCGAACAAGTGAAGGCTGGAGCTTATTTGCTCGATCTCGCCGGTGCGATCGAAGATCATGTCAAAAGCAACGGTTTTAGTATCGTTGAGGAGTTTACCGGCCACGGTGTCGGGCGCAATTTGCACGAGGAACCGTCGGTTTTCAATTTCCGCACTCGGGAAATGCCGAATGTGAAATTGCGATCGGGTATGACATTGGCGATCGAGCCGATTCTGAATGCTGGTTCTAAATATACTCGGACACTTTCTGACAAGTGGACTGCTGTCACGGTTGATAATGCGATGTCCGCTCAGTTTGAGCATACCGTTTTGGTGACGGACACTGGCTATGAAATTTTGACCGATCGATCAAAAGTTTAATTTCACAAGTTTAATGGTTACAGGAAGACAATAGTTTTGAGTTTGAGTTAAATTTTAACACATTCTTTGGGATTAATAAATCACAACTCAACTCAAAACTAATTTCGTTTCCTGCGTGATTTCAACTATCATATATTCAGCACGAGAGTAATTAAGTACAGCTAAATTAAAAGATAGTGGTAAATTTGTAGGGTGCAACCTAAGCACCTTACTATTATGGTAAAGCGCAAAGGTAACAAATATGTTGGCACGATTATTATTGGTAGATGATGAACCGGGCTTGCGGGAAGCAGTACAAGCTTATTTGGAAGACAGCGACTTTACGGTTGAGGTTGCGAGTAATGCTCGGGATGGCTGGGAACTTTTGCAGCAATCCAATCCTGATTTGGTGATTTCAGACATTATGATGCCGCAGGTGGACGGTTATCAGTTTCTGAAGCAAGTGCGGGAAGATCCTCGCTACAAGGCTTTGCCGGTTGTGTTTTTGACTGCTAAGGGGATGACGAGCGATCGTATTCAAGGCTATCAAGCTGGCTGCGATGCTTATCTTTCTAAGCCCTTCGATCCCGATGAATTGGTAGCAATTGTCACCAATTTGCTGGCGCGCCGCGCGGCTGCTAAGCAGACAAGCGAAAATACTGAAACTCCCGATATTGCTGCTTTAGCAAGCCAAATGGCGAGAATTGAGTCTTTGCTGAGCGGGCGGAGTTTGATCGTCCAAAGTGCTTCGCTGATTAAAATTGATTTGACTCCCCGAGAACAAAGTGTTTTGGATTTGGTGGCTCAAGGTTTGATGAATAAAGAAATTGCTCGTCGCTTGGAAACTAGCGTGCGGAATGTGGAAAAGTACGTCAGCCGTTTGTTTAGCAAAACAGGTACTAACAGCCGTACTGAGTTGGTTCGCTTTGCTCTCGAACATGGCTTGACTCAGTAAGAACCTCAGTAAGAACCTCAGTAAGAACCTCAGTAAGTTTGCTGGCGGTTCTGGTTCGTGTAAAAAATCTATCTGTAGGGGGATGATAGTTGCACCTTACCACTACTTGGAGCAGCTTAAGCTTTTTTGCATTTAAATTGCATATTAAAAAAAATCAAACTCTTGTGGGGTGTCCAGCCCGCCCTGAATATACAATTTAAATGTGCGACAGCTTAGATCATTTTTGGGTCTTAATATTATGGGTGTGCGATTTACGATCGGGATAGCCACGCACGCGCATACTTCTCACCCACTTTGCTTTGAGTCGGAGATTGACACTCGCAAAAGATCGGTAATTACTTAACTAAAAAACCGGACTGTTTAAGAGTTTTCACGTAGTAAAGAGAAGTGGGAACCGTTAATCGGATACACCCCCTCAAGCAAATTTTCCGGCAAATGTCCAAGATCGGGTTATGCTTTGTAGAAAAACAAACAAAAATTTAGTTTATACGAGGAGGAAAGCATGAGGAAAATTAGGGCACAACAAACGATAAGTGCAATGGTAGCACTGCCGATCGTACTAATAACTAATAGTACAAATCAAGCTTTTGCTGCTGATACAGTTCAGGTAATAGACCCAAGTAACCAAGTGCAAGTTTATGGTTTGGGCGATGAACTTAATTTTGAGGTTCCAGGCTCAACAACAATCACCATTGAAGAAAGCGAGAATTGGGATGAACCTCAATTTTCAGCTACTAATTTAGATAAGGAGATTGATAAGTTTATGACCGAAAATTTTCAACCTGTAATTGAAGAGCCACCGGCCATAGTTTATCTCAGTGCGGCGAGGGGTCAGTCAACCAGGGAATGCCGGATTTCGGGGATTTGTGAATAACTGAGTCGGATTTGTGCGGTTTGTGCGGTTTGTGCGGTTTGTGCGATCGACATTTCAGTGAAATCGGTTGACTTTCCGGGAATTATGCTAATAACAGAGTATGTATTTTTTCGGGTATGCTTTAATTAAATCTACCAAAACAATCGGATAGTTTCAGCGCTTACGCATGAAGGGCGAGAAACCCGGTTTCTACTAATTTTGGGTTGAGTAACGAGAAATATACAAAAAAACCGGGTTTCTGAGGTTACTAACTAACCGTAAGTGGTCGCCCAGCCCGCTCTCTCACCAGACAATAACTATCCGTTACATCCCTTACATAATCCGTTGCCGAACTTCCTTCTTCTTCCAGCATCTATTCTGAGAAGACTTTCAAATATTAATTATGATTAATTCGCACTACCAGCAAGATACCGCAGCACAGCAAAACAATAGTTCGCTGCAAACTCTATCCCGGACTTTGAGAATGTCTCAGGGGCAATTTTCGCTAATTTTGGTCAGGTGCAATTACAGTGCAATGAGAGAAGAAATTGTCCGGCAATTGCAGGAAGAGTCGGGTATCGAGATTCGAGAGATTTTCCTGCCGACATCTGTTAAAACTCTTTACACGACAATAGAAACCGAAGTTGCGGACTGTCAACCGCCAGCTTTAATGGTGTTTGGATTGGAATCGGTAAGTGCGATCGATCGCCTTTTGACTTCTACCAACTACGTGAGGGAAGAATTTCGGAATAATTTTCCGTTTCCAGTGGTGCTGTGGGTGACAGACAAAATCTTAAAAAAACTGATTCGGTTAGTCACAGATATCGAGACTTGGACGACAAGTGTTGAATTTGTGCTATGCCCAGATGAGTTGGTGGATTTTTTGGGCAAAAGTTGCGATCGCATTTTCTCCCACATTTTAGAAAGCGGCAATTGGCGTTTAACTAATTCTGCCATTCTCGGAGCCAATTCTTTGACTGAATTAGAGTCCGCTAGCCAAGACTTGCAAACTTGCAACATCACCTTAGAACCAGCTATTGAAGCGAGTTTGCAATTTATTCGCGCCAGACATGAATATGCTTGTCACCGCATACCGGCGGCGATTAACTTATATCAAAAAAGTCTCGATTTTTGGCAAAATCGAGTAGCATTTATTGAGGAAGAAACAAAAGTTAGCGATTTGTTATTTACAGTTCATCCTGCACCAGTGTTAGAGGGGATTCTGTTATTTGACATTGGCCTTTGCTACCGCTTCCAAGCAGAACGAAACCGCAGCAACAACCGTCCTTTATGGACGGAAGCTAAGAATTATTTTCAGCAATGTATTGATGTTTTGGAACGCGCCGGACAGTCGGATGTCGTTGGTATATTTATCAATCAACTAGGCGAAGTATTGCAGTATTTAGAAGAGTGGGATGCACTCAGCAATTTAGCTATCAAAGCTCGGAGATTACATCAAAATATGGACAATTCAGCAGTTAATTTGGCTCAAGATTATGGCTTTTTGGCTAGAGTAGCCTTGGAGCAGAAGAACTGGCAAGGGGCGAAAGAATGGGCTTTGGTCGCTCTGGAGGTTCTGAACTCGAATTTAGAAGCGACACATGGAACGGCTGTCAAGTCGCAGCATCAGGGCTTGTATCTGTTGATTTTAGCAGAGGCCGAGAGCGAGTTGGGTGAGATGGAAGAGGCGATCGCCCATTTGGAGATTGCTCGCTCGGAAACCGAACCTTGTTACAACCCGCAACTGTATTTGCGCGTTTTAGAAGTTTTGCGAGGAGTTTATTTTCAGCGTGGAGAGTATCTCGCAGCATTTCAAATTAAGCAAGATTATCGATCTGTGGAACATACTTATCGGTTCCGAGCTTTTATGGGAGCCGGAAAGTTGCAGCCACACAGAGAAACGATTAATCCCGCCGAAACTGTTGCCACCGCTGCTACTATTGCTGACGAAATTACTGCTTCCGGTCGAGAAAAAGACCTCAATCGATTGATTTATAGGATGAACAATACCCCAGACAAACTGACAGTAATTTACGGTCAATCTGGAGTTGGAAAAAGTTCAATTGTCACCGGGGGATTAGTGCCGGCTCTCAAACAAAAAAAGATTGAAATGCGGACTGTTTTGCCGATAGTGCTGCAAGTTTATAACAACTGGCCCAGGGAATTGACCAGACAGTTATCTGCTGGAAAAGCTGAAATATTCGACCTCGAAATTTCTGAAGCAGCAGGCGCAGTGAATGGAAGTCCGATCTCGGAATTTAATCATGGTGAATTAGAGAAATATCGGGATAGTGAGCAGTCACAGCCTGTAGAAGTAATCGTAGCAAAACAGGCGATCGAATACGGAAAAATTATCCACGAGTTGCAAACAAATTCAGAACATCTCATGACTGTTCTAGTATTTGACCAATTTGAAGAATTCTTTTTCGTGTGGAAAGAGCCAGTAGAAAGGCAGATATTTTTTGATTTTTTGCGGGAATGCTTGAAAATCAAATATTTAAAAGTCGTCCTATCTTTGCGGGAAGATTATCTGCACTATTTGCTGGAATTTTCCAGACCCAAAAACCCTACAGAATTCATCAACAATGATATTTTAGCGGACATTCTCAGCAAAGATATTTTGTTTTATTTGGGAAATTTTTCGATGGAGGATGCGCGATCGGTAATTCATACCTTAACTGAACGATCGCAGTTTTACTTAGAACCTGAGCTGATCGAAGAATTAGTCAAAGATTTAGCTGGAGAATTGGGAGAAGTCCGCCCGATCGAACTACAACTCGTCGGCGATCAACTGCAACAAGAGGACATTAGAACTTTAACTGAATATCAGGAACTCGGCAACAATCCGCAACAAAAGTTAGTGGAAAGATTTCTCGAAGAAGTCATCAAAGATTGTGGCCCAGAAAATGAAGTGGCGGCGCGCAGAATTTTGTATTACCTGACAGATGAAAATGATATCCGTCCCCTAAAAACCCGCGCCGAATTAGCCTCGGATTTAGCGACATTTGCAGAATCCGATCAATTAGATTTAGTCTTAGAACTGTTAGTAAAATCTGGTTTAGTTTTCCGGTGGACGGAACTACCGGCAGAGCTTTATCAGCTTGTTCACGATTATTTAGTCAGCTTTATCCACCAGCAACAGGAATCAGATAAAAAGGCAGAATTTGACGAACTACGAAAGCAAAACCAAATTAACCGAGATGAAATTGAGCAAATTCGTAAAGACAGAGAGCTAGATGCTTTGCTGTCGGAATCTAGAGACAAACAGCGTCAAGCCAGAGACAAACAGCATGAAGCAGAAGCTCAACTTTACCAAAATCGGAGATGGCAATTGCGAGCGGCGATTCTAGGATTGCTGGTACTCGGAGGTGTTTCGTGGATGGGATTTGAGCAGGCTAAATTAGCAGAAACCGCGCGCCAAGAAGCCGAAAAAAGTCGGACTGATGCCCTAAATTCGGCGTCGGAAGCTTTGGTGCTTTCTAATGAAAGAAATCAGTTGGGAGTGTTGGAAAATAGTATCAAAATCGGTCGCGATTCTTTGAAAAGTAAAGCGCTACCTGTGGATACTAGAAATCAAATTGCTGAGAGACTCAGACAAGCAGTTTCTGGGGTGCAAGAACGCAATCGTTTCGAGCAGCATGACAAGCCTGTTTTGGATGTGACTGTGAGTCCCGATGGCAATTCAGTTGCTTCGGCTAGTGCTGATAAAACTGTTAAGTTGTGGAGCAAAGAAGGTAAGTTATTGAAGACTTTCCAGCATGGCGATATTGTGACGAGTGTGAGTTTTAGCCCGGATGGGAAAACGATCGCTACTGGTTCTGCCGATCGTACAATTAGAATTTGGCAAGTAGATAATGACAAAAGTGCGATTGCCACTTTATCCAGCCATACTGATATCGTCACCAGCGTCAGTTTCAGTCCAGATGGCAAAACCCTAGCTTCCGCGAGTCACGACAACACCATCAAAATCTGGAACCTGACAGATAAAAAATTGCTGCAAACCTTAACGGGACACAAAGACTGGGTGCTCGGCGTCAGTTTCAGCCCCGACGGCAAAACAATTGCCTCAGCAAGTGCTGACAAAACTGTCAAACTTTGGAAGCGACAAGGTAAAACCCAGAAATTTCAAATTAATCCCAAAACATTAACCAAACATTCTGACATTGTTTACAGCGTTAAGTTCAGTCCAAACAGTCAAGAACTCGTCTCAGCGAGTGCCGACACCACAGCCAAAATTTGGAACCGAAACGGTGAGGAAATCAGAACTCTGAAAGGACACAACGATGAAGTTGTCAGCGCGAGTTTCAGTCGCGATGGCGAAAAAATTGTGACCGGCAGTGCAGACGATACGGTGAAAGTTTGGAGTCGCAGCGGCACCTTGCTGAACACTTTTCGAGGACATCAAGACGATGTGAGGGCCGTAAGTTTCAGCAAAGACGGCACGATTGCTTCCGCAAGTAGGGACAAAATGGTGAAAATTTGGAATCCGAATAGCACTCCGTTGAATAATATTTTATCGGGACATGGAGACTGGGTTTACAAAGTTAGTTTTAGTGCGGATAGCAAAATAATTGCTTCTGCTAGCGCGGACAAAACCGTGAGACTTTGGCGTGCTGATGGCAGTTTATTCAAAACCTTAGTAGGTCACAAGGATTCTGTTACTTGGGTGGATATTTCGCCTGACAATAAAACTGTTGCTTCTGCCAGCAATGACCAAACGGTGAAAGTCTGGAGTTTAGATGGAAAGCTATTAGATACTCTGAACCATAGCGATGTTGTTAGAAGCGTGAGTTTTAGTCCAGATGGGAAGACTATTGCTGCTGCAAGTGCCGATCGCAAATTGTACCTCTGGCGCTGGAATGGTTCTAAAGCAACCTTGCTGGCAAAACTGGATCACAGCAATCCTGTAATTAGCGTGAGTTTCAGTCCAGACGGGAAAACTATTGCGACTGCTACTGCTGCTGACAACAAGGAAAGTGGCAAGAAAACTGCTGTTGAAATTACTGGAGAAAAGAGAGTTTACCTCTGGCAATTTAACGGTTCGTCGGCGAAGATTATAAAAACTATTGACCACGGAGATAGCGTAAAAGATGTGAGTTTCAGTCCCGACGGTAAGACGATTGCTGCTGCTTGTGCTGACAAAAAAGTTTATTTATGGGGGTTTGATGGCAAGGTGGCAAATTTAACGGAAAAACTCGACCATAGTGATACTGTGGAAAGCGTGAGTTTTAGTCCAGATGGCAAGTTGATTGCGGCGGCGAGTGCGGGAAATACTGTTAAGCTGTGGAATTTTGATGGCAAGAAGGCGATTTTATCTAAAACTTTGGAATTGGGCGATCGGGTGTTGAGTGTTAGTTTTAGTTCTGATAGCAAAACTTTGGCTTTTGCTAGTAGGGATCGGAATGTAATTCTATGGCCTTTGGAGAATCTGGAACTGAATAATATTATTGCGAGGAGTTGCGAATGGGTGGGAGATTATTTGCAGAATGACCCAAATGTCGCTGAGGGCGATCGAATGCTTTGTCTTGGGTTTGGGAAGCAGGCGTTAAATAAGAGGAAGTAAACCAGGTTTGTAAAATAAAATTAAATAAACCAGGTTTGTAGTGAGGACTTTAGTCCTTTCTTTTGGGAGGAAGAAGGACTGAAGTCCGAACGATCGAACCTGGATGAATAAGGACTGAAGTCCGAACGATCGAACCTGGAGGAAGAAGGACTGAAGTCCGAACGATCGAACCTGGAGGAAGAAGGACTGAAGTCCGAACGATCGAACCTGGAGGAAGAAGGACTGAAGTCCGAACGATCGAACCTGGATGAAGAAGGACTGAAGTCCGAACGATCGAACCTGGAGGAAGAAGGA
>PVWI01000271.1 GCA_003003725.1 filamentous cyanobacterium Phorm 6
TCAGTCCGCAAAAAGAAAGGACTAAAGTCCTTACTACGAACCTGTTTTTAGTCAGGACTTCAGTCCGCGAAAAGAAAAGACTAAGCGCGCTGGGTTCGTAGTGAAGACTTCAGTCCGCAAAAAGAAAGGACTAAAGTCCTTACTACGAACCTGTTTTTAGTCAGGACTTCAGTCCGCGAAAAGAAAGGACTAAAGTCCTTACTACGAACCTGCGCTAGATTCGTAGTGGGGACTTCAGTCCGCAAAAAGAAAGGACTAAAGTCCTTACTACGAACCTGCGCTAGGTTCGTAGTGGGGACTTCAGTCCGCAAAAAGAAAGGACTAAAGTCCTTACTACGAACCTGTTTTTAGTCAGCACTTCAGTCTGTAAAAAGAAAGGACTAAAGTCCTTACTACGAACCTGTTTTTAATTTTTTTAATGATTTATGCTGAAAGTTTGTCCGAAAGAAACAGCGTCAATGCTAACTAGATATGGGGTGCGTTTAGATGCTGACATCTACCGCCCCGATGCGGCGGGCGAATTTCCAGTATTGTTAATGCGGCAACCTTACGGCAGGGCGATCGCATCTACGGTAGTATATTCCCATCCCGCATGGTACGCCAAACACGGCTACATCGTTGTCATCCAAGACGTGCGGGGGCGCGGCACTTCCGAAGGCGAATTCAACTTATTTGCTAACGAAACAGCAGACGGATTTGATACAGTCAATTGGGCCGCTAATTTGCCCGGAAGTAGTGGCAAAGTGGGAATGTACGGCTTTTCCTACCAAGGTATGACTCAACTCTACGCCGCGGCTGCTAAACCCAGCGCTTTAATTACAATTTGTCCGGCAATGGTAGGCTGCGATTTATACGCAGATTGGGCCTATGAAGGCGGCGCGTTTTGTTTGCAATCAAATCTCGGCTGGGCAATTCAGTTGGCCGCCGAAACCGCTCGCTTAAAAGGCGATATTTCTGCCCATCAATCCCTCTACGCAGCTTCGAGAAATCTGCCGCTATACGATACTATTCCAGCGCGTCCTGAGATTATTCAAGAATTAGCACCAGACTCATATTATCACGATTGGCTCGATAATTATCAACCGAGCGACTATTGGGAGAAACTCTCGCCCAATCTCAAAGATTTAGACTTGCCAATGCTGCACGTTGGCGGTTGGTTTGATACTTATTTGCGGGGAACAATCCATCTTTACCAGGAAATGGCGGGCCGGAGTTCCTATCCGCAGCATTTGATAATTGGGCCTTGGGCGCATTTACCTTGGGGGCGAAAAGTTGGAGCATTGGATTACAGTTTGGCAGCTTCTAATCCTGTCGATGAGTTGCAAATTCGCTGGTTCGATCAATTCCTTAAAGGAGTTAATACAGGAATATTAGATGAGTCGCCGATTTCTTTATTCGAGATGGGAAGCAATAATTGGCCTCAGTTTGATAAGTGGCCTGAAAATCACCATCAATCTTATTTTTTAGCAACTAACGGACTGGCGGCGATGCGAGAAGATGCGGGGATTTTAACCGAGATTTGCGCGGATGTTTGTACTGATGATATATTTGTACATGATCCTTGGCGTCCAGTACCATCTTTGGGAGGACACGCGGCATTTCCTGCTGGTTCATTTGAGCGATCGACTATTGACTGCCGCACCGACGTGTTAACATACACTTCTGCACCGCTAACAGCAGATTTGCACCTTGCAGGAGAGGTATTTGTCGAAGTATTTTGTACCGCAGATGCGCCGAGTTTTGATTTGTGCGCGATACTTTCGGAAGTCAAAGATAGCGGCAGCATCTACAATTTTACTCAAGGTTACGTGCGCGTGAATTCAAGTGAAACACCTGTGAGAATTGTGCTGCAAGCAACTTGTATGCAAATTGCCAAAGGTAATGCGTTGCGCCTGAGTTTGAGTGCGGCTTGTTTTCCCGCTTATGACGTGAATCCGGGAACTGGCGCGCCTCCGGGTGCAGCGCGGTTAATTGATGCTAAAATTATGACGCTGACAGTAAGTTGCGGCGGGAGTTGTCCTTCTCAGATTTTACTGCCAATTGTCGATCGCACTTAAAACCCATCTAACTATGAGCGTCATCTTTCACATCACCCGCAGCCAACAGTGGGAAGAAGCAAAACAAATGCAATCCTATCGCGGAGATACGCTAGATACAGAAGGATTTATCCACTGTTCGACTTTGCCGCAAGTTGTGAAATCTGCCAATAAATTTTTTGTGGGACAAACAGGATTGCTGCTGCTGTGGATTGACTCGGAAAAAGTAGAATCTGAACTTAAGTATGAATTTGCCGCTGGTGAAGATTACCCGCACATTTACGGGCCGCTGAATGTTGATGCTGTGTTGCAAGTTTTTGAGTTTGAAGCGGGTGCAGATGGCAAGTTTCAATTGCCGACAGAATTAACAGCAAGTATAAATAAGCCTATTGCATAATTTGGGGATTGATAGATCAACCGCTGATGTCAAGCAGATGCAACACAGATAAACGCAGATATATGTAGGCGCATTTACAGGTTGTCGCTGGGGCGGGTTTATAGATATTTGGGATGTGAATTACAGATGGTTGGTGAACCCGCCGCTACCAATAATTTTATTGTGATAGTTGCCAAATATCAATCAATATCAACCCATTCAGCCGCGAATTTCAGCGCATCTTCGCGAGTCGCAATTCTCCCTTCTACCCGCGCTAATTGAATCTCCATTAATAATTGACCGATGCGCGGACTTCTGGGAATATTCAAAGATTCCATTAACTCATTACCGCTAACTAATTGGGTGGGATGAGCGATAATGTCATCAGCATCGAGATAGCGATTAATTAACGGTGAAATCTCATCAACTGCAACTCCCGCCGCCACGGCTAAAACTGCTAAAATGGGAAATACTATTCCCACATCGCGAAACAGAAAATACTGGTCTCGCAAAGACATTTCCGCAATTGGGTTTGCTGGCAATTTTGGCAAGTATTTCAAAAGCCCGATCGCACTTTTGATCTCTGCATTGCTGTACTTCAACCTGAGCAACTCAGTTTCAGCGATTGTCGGGTCAGAATTTGCTAAAATAGCTAACTTTCCAACCGCCAACAACGGCGTTTTAATTGTATCTCGAATCGATCGCGAAAATTCTCTCCCCAACTCGGGATAAAGTGTCGCCAAATCAGCAGCACAGGAGTCAATTTTTGTCAAGATATCGAAACGGTCGATCGCACTTGCAAACCAAATCGAAAACAAACCATCTTCGCAACCGCGACAAATCCAAGGAATACCGTTATGATTGCTCAACAAATAACCTAATTCCGTCCGCACCCGTTCCACCGCCACCCGACTCAACAACGGCGCTAATTCTCGAATCGCAGATTGTGTTTCCGGTTCGATCGCAAAACCCAACTGCGCCGCTTGACGGTAAGCTCTTAATAGCCTCAGCGGATCGTCCTCCAAATTCGATCGCGAAATCATCCGCAGCAAACCCAACCGCAAATCAGCTTGACCGTCTAAAGGATCGATGATTTCTCCCGTAAAAGGATTGCAGGCGATCGCATTTATCCGAAAATCCCGGCGCAGCAAATCCCCCTCCAGAGTCCCCCCGAAAGCCTCCGCAAAATCCGCCGTACCGCCCGCAAACACCACCCGCGCAATCTGTCGTTCCGCATCCAACAACACAAATCCGGCTTTTGTGCGATCGGCAATTTTTCGAGCAGTTTTCACCGCCCGTGTTAGCATAACGAAATCCAAATCAAAAAAGTGCGATCGGCGCCCCAGCAGCGCATCCCGCACCGCGCCGCCCACCAGATAAACAGGCGGTGTCAGCAGTTCCAAATCGAACGGCCAAGTCTCAGGAGATAGCGCAGGTGGCAAACTATTCGACATTGCAACAAAAATAAATAAACTTACACACAATAAAGCTCTTGCTACGCTAGATTAACAGAAAGCTCGAAATTCACCAATCTTTTTGAAATGCACAGAGGATATCAAGAATGTGTATTTGTATTAACTGCCACTATGTAGATCGCTGCTTCACCTACCACGCCGTAGAAGGACAGCACGAACAGATTCATCTCACCGAAACACCCGATTTCGACCCCGTAGAACCCACCATCAACGTCAACATCCGCCCCCGCCAAGACGAAATAGAAATGGAATGGGATGTAGTCGGCTGCGAAAGTTTCAAGCAAGAGACCGGCAAATGGGCAAAAATGCGGCCGGGCGAACTCGTACCGACTTAAGGAAGAAGGAAGAAAGAAGAAGGAATAAGGAAGAAAATAAAACCTGCTGCTTTCTTGTTTCTTCTTTTTCCTCAATTACAAATTACCAATTACAAATTACAAATTCTAAAATCCTCAATTCCCCCAATCTAAAATCTAAAATCTAAAATCTAAAATCCAATGTCCTATTGCTTAAACCCAACTTGTCAGAATCCGCAAAATCCAGGTGATGCAGAATTGTGCCAAAGTTGCGGCTCAAAATTGTTGTTAACTAACGAACAATCACCATCAGCATCTCGCTACCGTACCATAAAGCCGATCGCACAAGGAGGATTTGGCAGAACATTTTTAGCAGTTGATGAAACCAAACCGCCGATGTTTTCGGAGTGCGTCATCAAGCAATTTTTGCCGCAAAACACCGCAGCCGAAAAAGCCACCCAACTATTTCACCAAGAAGCCGCCCAGCTAGAAACCTTGGGGAAACATCCCCAGATTCCAGAATTAATCGCGCATTTTGAACAAGACAGCAGACAATATTTAGTACAAGAATTTATAGACGGCAAAAACCTCGCCCAAGAATTAGAACAAAAAGGAGCATTCACCGAAAATCAAATTCGGCAAATTCTCAACGATTTATTGCCAGTGCTCCACTTCGTCCACAAATCCAAAGTTATTCACCGCGATATCAAACCAGCCAATATCATTCGCCGCCGACTATCTCCAGCCCCTTTACCCGCCTTAGAAAATTCCTATCAACCCTCTCCGTTCCAAAAAGATATTGTTTTAGTAGACTTTGGTGCAGCCAAGAAAGTAACAACAACCGGATTGCCACAAACTGGTACAATTATCGGCAGTGCTGCTTATATAGCCCCAGAACAATTGATGGGAAAAGCAGTTTTTGCCAGCGATATCTACAGTTTGGGCGTTACTTGCATACACTTACTAACTCACATTCCTCCCTTCGACTTGTTCGATAGCACAGAGGATTCTTGGGCTTGGCGCAATTATTTGAAGAGTGCTGTTAGTGACGATTTCGGCCGCATCCTCGACACCATGCTGCAAAGTGCCACCAACCGGCGCTACAGTTCAGCATCAGCAGTCATCCGGCAGTTGAACCCCAAGCCGGTGTATTTAGACGCGCAACCCGTGCTAGATACACCGGAAACGCCCGCAGAATCGAAGCCTGCGCTGTCACCAGTACCGTCGCTGTTCAGTCGGGAACAACAAGCCGAAATTCAGCAAGCTTTACAAGATGCGATCGCCCCGTACAATGTTACAATCCAAGTCAGTCAAGCCAAGCAACAGCTCAATATAGTCATCAACAGAACCGAAGACAACCCCGTTTACTATCCGCACTTATCCCAAATAATTGCCACCAGACTAACCGATTTGCAGTTAAATAAAGTCGCAGCCATTAAGCTGTTGGGAAGAGTCAACAATTCTCGCATCCCCGAGTGGAAAGAAGTATTGCAAATCGATCCCAAGATTCAATTGAGAAACAAACTCGTGCGGCTGCAACATAATCAATTAGCCAAGAAAATCGCCCCAGTTGCTACCCAAGAATTTTGGCTGCCGAAGTTGAGAAATCAGGATTTCTGGATTGATTCGCTAATGTTTGCTTTAGTTTGGTTCATCTTTGGATCTCAAATCGTCATTTTTAATTCTTGGTTCGCGCTAGTAGTTGCATCCGGTTTTATGACGGTGAAGCATCAAGTTTCCCAACACAAAGAATTTGCCAATAAAAATTTATTTGCAAGTTTAGTAGTGCTGTTTCTGCTCACTGGTGGGATGGGTAATTCTAGGATTTTAAATACGGGAATATTTGGGATTCTGTTGGGTTGCTTGGTTGTGGCATTGCCTCTGTTTTTTGTGAAGGAAAATTATCAATAATCGTGAATAGCAATCCCCAATCCGAAACATCAGCGAAAAAATACGGCTTAGCCCTGCATACGGCAACCCCGGAATTAGGTTTAGCAATCAGCAATTTTGCAGGCGATTATCGCTGCCACATTTGGAATTTGGGGCGCAGTTTAGCCACAGATTTGCATCAGCATTTAGTCGAGTTTATCCAGCCGCAAACTTGGGCGGATTTGGCTTTTATTGCAGTGGCGAAGGGGCCCGGAGGTTTCACGGGGACTCGGATGGGTATGGTGACGGCGCGCACTTTAGCTCAACAGTTGGATATTCCGGTTTTTGCGGTTTCAACTTTGGCGGCTGTGGCTCATAATAACAGTCAAAAATCTATCTCAACTCAGGATATCGCCTTGCAAATGCCTGCACAGCGGGGTCAATTATTTGGCGCTGTTTATGCAGTTAATAGTAATTATGGTGTAACTGAGTTGTTTCCTGATGCGGCAATGACGGCGGAATCTTGGCAGGAAAAGCTCGAAAGTTGGGAAAATTCCTATCAGTTGATTGAAGTTGGCAGCGAGTTGGGATCGTCGGTTTCTGGTGTGTTGGATTTGGCTTATTTGGAGTGGAAACAAGGAAGTCGCCCCGATTGGTCGGATGCTTTGCCTTATTATGGGCAACATCCTGTGCAGGGGAAATAATATCAATTCCGGTTGCATCGGACTCTTGTGGGGTGTCCCGCCTGCCCTAAATATACAATTTAAATGTGCGACAGCACACCGGATTTGATATTACTATTACAAATATTGTAAAAATTGAAAATTTGTGTAAGTCCTATTGATTTTTACTACAAACCAGTAATACCAATTTAATGTGAAGTTGTACATATCTCGATCCCCCTCGCATCCCCCGAAAGCAAGGGGGACTTTGATCGAAATCTTGTCCCCCCCCTTATGAAGGGGGGCTAGGGGGGATCTCCGGGCTTAACTGAACCGTATTGGGATATAAGGTGCGTACTGCGCACCCTACATTAGTTTATCGCCCGCTAGCCAAAGCCTCCCGCAATTTGCGATCGCGCTGCGATTTATCCCGAAGTTCAGGAGTGGCCATCCGCAACACACAATCCAGCAGCCAAGGCGCAATTCTGTGACACCAAACTGCTAAATGACTTTGATATCCTACCAAGATTTCCGGCGCATCTTTGTGCAATCCCGCAACAAGTGCTAGGGCAACTTTTTCGGGAGTTGTGGGCACTACCCAACGAAATTGCTCTAAGTCTCGCACCATGTCGGTATCTGTGAGAGATGGTAGCAAAGCTGTGACTCGAACATTGTACTGACTTAACTCGCTACGCAAAGCTTGAGTAAATCCCAAAATGGCGAATTTGGTAGCAGAATAAGTCGCCATTGTGGGAGCGGCTATTTTGCCCATCAAGCTCGAAACATTGACAATTGTTCCGTCTTTTTGCGCGGCCATTCGTCTCGCGACTAACCTGGTAATTGTGTAGGTTCCAAGCAAATTCAAGGCGATTTCTTCCTGAATTAATGGGAGTGGCGATCGCAAGAATGATGCTTGGTGCGCCACGCCCGCACAGTTTACTAGCAGGTGAATTGGGCCGTTATCTCGCCAAGCTTGGGCGATCGCAATATTCACCGCCACCGACTGAGTTAAATCTAAAGCTAATGGCACTACTTCTACACCAAGAACATCGATTTCCTCTGCCAATTCAATTAATTGGTGGCGGTTGCGTGCCACAATCAACAAACGTTTGATGCCTTGTCTGGCTAATTCTAGGGCGATCGATCGCCCAATTCCACGTGAAGCCCCTGTAACAAGAGCTGTTTTTCCTTGAAGCTGCATAGATTAAACCCTCTGGATTTGAAGCTCACCGTGCACGGAGTTATAAGTTGCGAGTTATGAATTTTGTGGAGTTAACTCAAAACTTTTGAATCGCCAACGTACACGTGAGTTGAACTAAACTTTGATTTGCCAGAAATTCATCAGGAATCTGGTAAGTCAACCTCATTCAAGCAGACAAACCTGAGATGGGAGAACAATGTAAGAAATTATACCGATTTTGGCTGAATTTCTCTCTTTCTTGAGTCTCCAGTTGTGCGGACTTTGTTTGTGTAATCGCGAATTCCATTTGCTGGTGATTCGCATGGATTGGCGTTTTTTTAGTCCGCAGAGGCAGACTTTGTTTGTGTGCTCGTAAAACTGAGCTAATTATATTCGCCGGGATTTTTTAGCAATGTAGACCATAAATTCCACACCTCCTAGATATGAGAATTTCCTCTCTACACACACCTTAACAACTAGAAGCTAAAGCCGCAACAATTTTTAATAAATCTTCCGCAACACTTCTTTACATAATTGTCAGACGGCGGATTTCCAAGTACCGTGAAAGCCCAAAGGTATAACACCAGGCAATTCTAACGTACAAATAGGAGCCCGCGAAAGTCCATCACTGTCAAATATCCAGACTTCGCTTTTATCAGAATTGCCGTCATAAACAACAGTCAAAATCCAACCTTTCTCGGACGAAATATCTGGAACGTATATGGGTTCGGCGGGATAGCGATTTTTGCCTATGTCGGCAATTGTGAGATTTCGGGTTTCCGTGTCCAAACGGGCGATCGCCCCGTAAAGTTCCGCTACAATATCAACATCAGCCCGATTCATTGCCAGATAAATATACCGCGACGCTTGCCCGATTTGGCCCGCAGGTACAACCGGAAACT
>PVWI01000048.1 GCA_003003725.1 filamentous cyanobacterium Phorm 6
CATCACATCTCCAGGCTTTGTAGTCTTGCTCTACCTCATTCTAGAAATCTTGCGGTAACAAAGAACTCAAACGCTCCAACAACGGATCGGATTCCTGATAAGGAGCAACCTGAGCATCAGAAACTACACGATCATCGCCAACCACAGACTCAGACTCAATCAAATCAGGCTCTACTACTTTTGAAACTTGGGCAAAAGAAACTTGAGCAAAGTTACTGTCAACACTTCCCTGCAACTGATCCAACTGCGCGCTCAGTTGACTCAGGTGATGTTCCAGTCCCTCCAAACGGCTTAATTCCTCAGCAGAAACATGGCGCTCGAACTCAGCAAATTTGACCGCAAGTTCAGCAATACGCTGTTCCAACAGGTGAGAGCTATCTGTAGAGCTAGCAGATCCAGATTCAGATATGGACAAAAACTGCCACAAAGCTTGCTTGCAGAGATTGCTAAAAGTCTGATACTTCGTAAAAGCCAACTCTTTTTCAATAGCCGCCAGCAAAGTTTGATCCGCAGCATCTTCCGTAAACGCCACCGAGAAATTCGCCTTATTTTTTGCCCACAGTGCCATAGGGTTCAAGCCTTAATGCGTTACTTTATCGTGGCTAGCTGAGCCTCAGCATAAATAAACTGTCCCAAAGCATTGGCTTTCCGAGAAGGCTGAGCCAAGTGAGCCTTAAGATTGGCCTCTTTGAGCAAGGGTTGCAGCACCTCCCAGAAAAACTCGCCGCCGCCGCCAGTCAGAACCACATCCGTCACCCGTTCAGGCAGCCACTGCACCAAACGTTCGGATAGTTCGTTAGCGAAAGCCTCGCGTAAATCCTTAATAATCGGATCTAAATTAGTCGGCTTAGTCGCTCCTCTCGGACGGTAGAAACGCTGGCCTTCCGGTTTATTCACCGCTTCAAGTAAGGACAGAGATTGAGGGTCTGCCCCCGGAATTTTTGAGGCCACTTGTTCGTAGAACTTGTTCATTGCGAAGGAATCGCTTCTAGAAGCCGCCCGGGCGAACCGGAAACGATCGACCATTAACAAATCGGTAGTTTGGTGTCCGATATCGACAACAGCCACTGACAGTTCTGGCAACTCCGGCGAAAACTCCTTGTTGTCTTGAGCCTCGCACCAAATCAGACTGCCGAATCCTTCCGGCATCACCCAAACATGGCGGATGTCAATTTCCAAACGCTCACCGCGGTACACCACAACGTGGGGAGAGCGCAGTTGGCTGATAATCTCTTCCTTTTCCTTCTCAAACTGATCCTGCGAATAAAACGGCAAACCTAGCACCACTGCCATTTCGCCTTTCATCTGGAAATATCCAGCACAGGAAAAAACCTTAACCAAAGCATCCACTACTTTCGATTGGTCTGCGCCACCGAGATTAGCGCCAAAGTCTGCCGCCAGTTGGCCGATGGCGTACCCTTTGCCCTGGTACTCCAGCCACATATCCAACAGAGGGTCTGTTGCTTTTGACTCAAAGCTGCCGCCCCGCACCTTTTCCACGGGCATAGCAGCCACGTTGGCAGGGATGAAAACAACGCTGTTTGGGTTGCGACTCACGCAAGCTTTAGTTGCAGTACGACCCAAATCAGCACTAATAATCGATTTGTGAGAAGCGATCTTAGTCTGCTGCGTCAGCATAGCCGAATTAGGAACAAGCTGTCTAGTTGTCATCAGAAAAATGGGTAGAAACCCCGTCCTTCTAGGACGGCTTTATTATTGTTTTGGATTTACTAAGCAACTTGGGATTGGTTGGTTCGGTGTGCTTTTGTGTTGCACTCTCAACGGGACAGTTACCGTTTCAAGTCTCCCAATCCTGTACGCATAGCATTTTGCTCGCGCCGAGGCGCAGCCTCCCTTGCAGGGTAAAGTTAGCTTGTCGGTCAATGTTTTAAGAGCTTTTTAGACTTGCAGCACTGTTTCTGTTACCTGGAAACTGTTTAACTGCAAATGACACTCTCAGGGGAGTAGCTACGCATCCCAGGGTGTCGTGACTCAAAAAACGTAGTCAGTTAAGACGATAGCTGGTCAGAACGGCTTGCTAGATTTCTCTTTCAAGCCTCATGCCGTCAGGGCTGAGGTTCCTGACGCCTTATCCCTTGACACTGCCGCGATTAAAGACAGTGGGTTTTGCTACGATTCTTCTAACTTTACCTAGATCGGTATTGAAATCAGCACCAAACATTATATTCGGGACGATCGCCACTTATGGTAAATAACCTAACTTTTTCTCGATCGCCACAATAATGTCTGTTGCCTGAGAGTGCATTGTTAAGTTAAATTTAGTAAAGATTCTGAGTGTAAACTTTTGTCGCACTCCGCCGACACCGCTAATTTACCCGATCTGTCACCAATTCAAGGCACCCGCATTTATGAAAATTTCTTGGCAAACTATACTACTTTGGACTTTACCCGCCGTAGTCATTGGCTTTTTCTTGTGGCAGGGAGCTTTTGCGCCATCCCCCGCAGAAATGACCAAGAACACCGCTAGCACCCGCCTGAGCTACGGTCGATTCTTAGATTACTTAAACGCCGATCGAGTCACCAGCGTTGACCTTTACGACGGAGGCCGGACGGCGATCGTCGAAGCAGTCGATCCCGAACTAGACAATCACGTACAGCGGTGGCGCGTGGACTTGCCCTCAAATGCCCCGGAACTGGTTTCTCGACTCAGAGACTCCAAAATCAGCTTCGACACCCACCCACTGCGCAACGACGGCGCTGTCTGGGGAGTTTTAGGCAATCTAGTATTTCCTCTGTTATTAGTAGGAGGGCTGTTTTTCCTATTCCGGCGTGGCGGCGGCAACGTTCCAGGCGGCCCCGGTCAAGCCATGAATTTTGGCAAATCCAAAGCTCGCTTTCAAATGGAAGCTAAAACAGGCGTAGTGTTCGACGATGTAGCAGGCGTTGAAGAAGCGAAAGAAGAACTCGAAGAAGTCGTGACATTCCTCAAAAAACCCGAACGCTTCACCGCCATCGGAGCCAAAATTCCCAAAGGCGTGCTGCTAGTTGGCCCTCCCGGAACCGGCAAAACTTTGTTGGCAAAAGCGATCGCAGGCGAATCCGGCGTACCTTTCTTCAGCATCTCCGGTTCGGAATTTGTGGAAATGTTCGTCGGTGTCGGCGCTTCCCGCGTCCGCGACTTGTTCAAAAAAGCTAAAGAAAATGCTCCTTGTATCATCTTTATCGATGAAATCGATGCAGTGGGTCGCCAGCGCGGCGCCGGTATCGGTGGCGGTAACGATGAACGGGAACAAACCCTGAACCAGTTGCTGACGGAAATGGACGGTTTTGAGGGCAATACTGGGATTATCATCATTGCTGCTACAAACCGCCCTGACGTGCTCGACTCAGCCCTGCTGCGTCCGGGACGTTTTGACCGCCAAGTGAGCGTTGATACGCCAGATATCAAGGGCAGATTGGAGATTTTGGACGTTCACGCGCGCAATAAGAAATTGGGTGCTGATATTTCTTTGGATGCGATCGCCCGTCGCACTCCTGGCTTTACTGGCGCTGATTTGGCAAACTTACTGAACGAAGCTGCCATTTTAACCGCCCGTCGTCGCAAAGAAGCGATTACGATGCTCGAAATTGACGATGCAGTCGATCGGGTTGTCGCAGGTATGGAAGGCACTCCTTTGGTGGACAGCAAGAGCAAGCGCTTAATTGCTTACCACGAAATCGGCCACGCGATCGTCGGTACGGTGATTCAAGCCCACGATCCCGTCCAAAAAGTTACCTTAGTCCCTCGCGGACAAGCCCGTGGTTTAACTTGGTTTATGCCTAGCGAAGACCAAGGTTTGATTTCTCGATCGCAAATCTTAGCCCGGATTAGCGGTGCTTTGGGCGGCCGCGCAGCCGAAGAAGTAGTTTTCGGCGATGCTGAAGTCACCACCGGTGCCGGCAATGACTTGCAGCAAGTCAGCGGTATGGCGCGCCAAATGGTAACTCGCTACGGGATGTCTACCTTGGGCCCGATCGCCCTGGAAGCTCAACAAAGCGAAATTTTCCTCGGCCGCGACTACACCGCGCGATCGGAATATTCCGAAGAAATCGCCTCTCGCATTGACGGACAAGTTCGATCGATTGTCGATCGTTGCTACGACGAAGCGCGCCAAATTATTCGTGACAATCGCACCGTGATCGATCGCTTAGTCGATTTGTTGATCGAAAAAGAAACCATCGACGGCGAAGAGTTGCGACTAATTATTTCTGAATACACTTTTGTTCCTGAAAAAGAACAATACGTTCCTCAGCTTTAAAAAGTCAGGGCGAATAGAATTCGCTGCTACGCAGAGACAAAAACCGCTGGCGCGGGTTGAATTTATTCAGTCCGCGCCAGCGGACTTTATTTGTGTAGTACCGGTTTCAATCGGCTCTCCTGGGTTTATGGTGTATACGGTATCAAGCACAACTGTTTTTGATTCTATGATGCCCTCTTCGTCAAGGATATGCGGTTTGCTGAGCACCACAAAATCAGGAGAGCCACTCAATCTTTGTCATCAATACGTAGCTTTGTAATGTTAGGCTGGAAACAGCTTAAGTCTGCAACTGCTAACTAAGGACTAACTATGTGTAGTGTGCCCACAGAGAGCGATCGATCCCTCCATACCTGTGAAACCTTGGTAGGAGAGCAAAGAGCAAAAATTCAGCAACTCGAAGAGCATTTGCAGCAAGAGAGAGTATTGCGTTTGGAATTAGAAGGAAGACTCAAAGTAATCGAGAAACCATGCTCTTCGAGTTCTACTATTTTCCGAGATATTACTGACAGCAACCAAGCGGATTTAGAACCAAGTCAGTTAATCGCAGCTCTCAAAAAAAGCCAGGAAATGTATCGAACTCTGATCAGAAATTATCCGAATGGCTCCGTATTTTTGTTCGATCGCGATTTGCGCTATATTTTGGTTGACGGTCAAGGCTTAGCACTAGCTGGACTTGATAAAGCAGAGTTGGAAGGCAAAACACTGTGGGAAGTAGTGCCACCTGAAGATTTGCAATTTTTTGAGACCAAATATCGCGCGGCTTTGGCAGGATCAGAGAATACTTTTGAATATAAATACCAGGATCGCATTTATTCTATAACGCTTAGTCCAGTCAAAAACGACCGGGAAGAGATTTTTGCAGGCATGGTAGTTGCTCAAGATGTTACAGAAAAAAAACAGGCAGAAATAGCGCTGCAAAGAATCAAAAATCAGCTAGAAATAAAATATCAAAAGCGTACTGAGGATTTAAAAATAGCTAACCAACAATTGCGCGAAGAAATGATCAAGCACTGGCGCGCCCAAGAAGCCCTGCGGGAGAGTCAGCAACAATTAGAGTTGTTTTTTTCACAATCTTTAAATGGCTTTTTCTTTATGATGCTGGATCAACCTGTCCAGTGGGATGATACAGTTGACAAGGAAAAAGTTTTAGATTACGTATTTGCTAACGGGCGGGTAACCAAGGCAAATGATGCTTTGAGCGATCAATATGGAGCTACTACGGAAGAGTTGATGGGGCTGACACTTAACTCTTTCTTGTCCCACAATTGGGATGGCGGTAGAGAGATAATCAGGCAATTATTTCAGGCTGGTAGATTACATATTGAATGTGACAATCTCAAGTTTGACGGCACTCCTATTTGGGTGGAAGGCGACTATATTTGCATTTACGATGTGCAGGGTAGAATCGTCGGACATTTTGGCGTGCAGCGCGATATTAGCGATCGCAAAAAAACAGAAGCTGCACTGCAAGAAAGCGAAGAAAGGTTCCGACAGTTAGCAGAAAACATTGAAAGCGTGTTTTGGATGGTAAATGTTAAACCCCAGGAAATTATTTATATTAGTCCTGGTTATGAAAAAATTTGGGGTCGAAGTTGCGCTGATTTGTATGAGTACGGGCGCTTTTTTTCAGAGTCAGTCTATCCAGAAGACCGCGATCGTGTTATGGCTAGTTTAACTCAACAAGTTGTATCTGAAGACGAGATCGAATATCGAATTGTCAGGCCGGATGGCGAAATTCGCTGGATTCGCGATCGGGCTTTTCCAATTATTAATCAAGCTGGTGAAGTTTACCGCGTTGTTGGCATTGCCGAAGATATTAGCGAACGCAAACAGGCCGAAAAAGCGCTCCGTGAAAGTGAAGAACGCTTCCGCCAGCTAGCAGAAAATATCCAAGATTCTTTCTGGCTAGTTTCTGCTGATTTGACCGATTTATTGTATGTAAGTCCAGCTTACGAACAAATTTGGGGGCGCAGCCGCGAAGAATTGTATGCAGATCCGATAAAATGGATGGATTGGGTAAACCCAGAAGATAAACATTTGTTGCAAGAGGCAATGGGGCGAGTGTTGCAGGGCGAGTCCAGCAGTACCGAATATCGGATTTTTTTGCCAGATGGCACTATTCGCTGGGTGTGCGATCGCGCTTTTCCTATTTACGACGAATCGGGTAATATTTACCGCATCGCTGGTATTTGTGAAGATATTAGCGATCGCAAATTGACTTCTGCCCGCATCCAAGCAGCACTCCGCGAAAAAGAAGTATTGCTCAAAGAAATTCACCACAGAGTCAAAAATAATATGCAGGTAGTTTCCAGCCTGCTGCAACTACAAGCTCAATACATTGAAGACGAAGCGACGCTAACTTTATTTGAAGAAAGCCAGACTCGCATCCATTCAATGGCTTTGATTCACGAGCAACTTTATCAATCCGACAATCTCGATCGGATCGATCTCCCGCCCTACGTTGAAAATTTGGTTGCTAATTTGTATCAATCTTTTGGTGGTGGTAACAATTCCATCCAATTCAATGTCAACGTTGACTCAATTTCTTTAAATATAGAAACAGCAATTCCTTGCGGTTTGATTATTAACGAACTGGTTTCTAACTCGTTGAAATACGCCTTTACCGAAAGTTTGGCAGGTGAAATTAATATTAATTTTTATCATGACACAACTTCTCAGCAATTTCACTTAAGTATTCAAGACAACGGCAGGGGATTCCCTCCGGGTTTCAACGTAGAAAATACCGAAACATTAGGATTGCGATTAGTGCGGATGTTGACAAACCAATTAGATGGAATTCTTGTGATTGACAGTAAGTGCGGAACTTGTTACGATATTAGTTTCGCTGAGTTGACTTATCGACGGCGTATTTAAAAAACAATATGAACCCGATCAAGATTTTGGTGGTCGAAGACGAAGTGATTGTTGCCGAAGACATAGCAGGCAGATTAAAAAAACTGGGTTATATAGTAACAGGTACGGTTGTTTCAGGGGAAGAAGCCCTAGAAAAAGTCGCAGAAGAACGACCAGACTTAGTGCTGATGGATATCGTGCTTAAAGGTGACATGGATGGTATAATAACAGCCGAAAAAATCAGAGCCAAGGTAGATGTACCAATAGTATTTTTAACAGCTTATGCGGACGATAAAACGCTGCGAAGAGCGAAACTTACAAACCCATTTGGTTATATTATTAAACCATTTCAACAACATGATTTGCGGGTGGCGATCGAAATTGCCCTGCACAGACACGAAATTGAAGCTAAGATGCTAGCTTCTCTCAAGGCTTCGGAAGCGACGAGAGAGTCGGTGGAAGAAAAATCGTACCGCCAAAACCAGTATATTTCAATGGCTGCTCACGAATTGCGTAACCCGCTCAACGCGATTTTAATCTCTGCGGAACTCCTAGAGCTCGATCGAACTCGTAGCAGTGACGAATCTCAAGTCAGAACCCTGCGGCTAGTCCACTCAGCCACCCAAAAAATGAACCAGCTAATCGATGATATGCTATTCATGGGTCGAGCAGAATCAGGTAAACTCAAATGCAATCCATTACCGATAAATGTAGTCGATTTTTGTCAAGACTTGCTCGATCAATTGCAGTTAGGAAATGAATCCAAGCACAAACTAACATTAATCTCGTCAAACGTTACCAGTGCGATATTAGATCAACAATTGCTACATGGAATTATTTCTAACTTAATCGTCAACGCCATCAAATATTCCCCAAACGGCGGGAAAGTCAGCTTGGAATTGGAATGCCATAAACCAGGCGAAGGAGACAAAGAAGCTATTTTTTGCTTGTCTCCTCAGTGTTTGTTTCCCAATTCCAAACTTACAAATATTAACTCTCCCTCACTAATTCTCCAAATCCGAGACGAAGGTATGGGCATTCCAGAAACCGAATTAGGGAAAATATTTGAAATGTTTTATCGCTGCAAGAATACTGGGAAGATAAAAGGTAACGGTTTGGGATTGACGATTGTTAAAAAAGCTGTAGAATTGCAAGGAGGTGCGATCGGCTGTGAAAGCAAAATCGCCATTGGCACTACCTTCACAGTCGTACTTCCTTATGTAGCGCTTTCCTCGAAAAAAGATCGGACGTACGGTTGAAACCGCGCCTACACAGCCTACACAGAGAAGACCAGGCGGTTTCAACCGCCGTCTTATCTGCGATCAAAGTGTTGCAAAATCCACTCTACCGCCACCGATAAATTGGCTGCAATAAAATCCGGTTTAGTATGGTGTTGATATTGGCCACTCAACACACTTTCCCCGTAACCAGTCTGCACCAAAATACCAGTACAACCAGCATTGTGAGCCATATCAACATCAGTCGCCTTATCCCCCACCATAAAACTATTTCGCAAATCTAAATCCTGTTTCCAAGCGGCGGCTACCAACATCCCCGTATTTGGTTTTCGCCAAGTCGAATACCGCGTAAATTCGGGGTTTGTTCCGCCTTCGGCTGCGCTTAAATAAGGACAGTAATAAAGAGCATCTAACTTGGCTCCTGCTTCATTTTCTAATAGCTTGCACAAACGTTCGTGCAGCGCTTCTACGTGGCTAATCGGATAATAATTCCTTGCTGGGCCAGATTGATTAGAAACTAGACAGCAAAATATTTGTCGGTCATTTAATTTGCGTACAGCTTGGGCTACTCCGGGGATTAAATGCAAATCTTCTACTTTGTGGATGTAGCCGGCTTCGATATTGAGGACGCCATCTCTGTCAAGAAATACTGCTCGTTTCATATATAATTTATTAAAAATTGGGTGATGAATTGTAAAGTTTTAGCATTTAATTTAAAGGTTTCCAATTACAGATAGACTCTGGCTTGAGAGGGCAAGTTTTGGGAGCGATCGGATTTCCGCTGAGCCCGAGCGAAGTCAGTTTAGTCAAAGATTCTAGCGGTTTGATGCCACTGATTTGATTGTTTTCGAGGTCGAGCCAAGTCAGGTTAGTCAAAGATTTTAGCGGTTTGATGCCGCTGATTTGATTGTCGCTGAGCCCGAGCGAAGTCAGGTTAGTCAAAGATTCTAGCGGTTTGATGTCGCTGATTTGATTGTTGTCGAGGTCGATCCCAGTCAGGTTAGTCAAGGATTCTAGCGGTTTGATGTTGTTGATTTGATTGTCGCCGAGGTTGAGATAAATCAGGTTAGTCAAAGATTTTAGCGGTTTGATGTCGCTGATTTGATTGTTGTCGATCAAGATCCAAGTCAGGTTAGTCAAGGATTCTAGCGGTTTGATGTCGCTGATTTGATTGTTGCTGAGATGGAGCAAACTAAGGTTAGTCAAGGATTCTAGCGGTTTGATGTCGCTCAGAAGATTCTGTTTGAGGAGGAGCTCCGTCAGGTTAGTCAAGGATTCTAGCGGTTTGATGTCGCTCAGAGGATTGTTGTCGAGGTAGAGTTGCTTCAGGTTAGTCAAGGATGCTAGCGGTTTGATGTCGCTGATTTTATTGTCGCTGAGGTTGAGGTTAGTCAGCTTAGTCAAAGATTGCAATGGTTTGATGTCGCTGATTTGATTGAATTTGAGGCTGAGCCAAGGCAGGTTAGTCAAGGATTCTAGCGGTTTGATGTCGCTGATTTGATTGTCGTCGAGGAGGAGTATTGTGAGACTAGAAAGTCTCTGATTAGCCGCATCGCACTCAGTAGTCCCCGCTTCCTTCAACAGCAACTCAACAGTATGTTTAGCTTCTGGACTCAAAGAAGCTTTTTGGCGACACCAATCGGCAAATGTTCGTCCACTGTTTCGCGGTTGCGGATCTGCGACTAATGCGGAAGGTTTATTGTTTCCCGGTTGCGGATCGGAGGCTAACTCGGAAGGTCTATTTCCACATGATGCTAGACCGATCGCACTAAAAGTAACTATTATCAACCTTTGTAAATTCTTATGTTTGTGTGCAAGTATAAGTGTCATCATCTTGTACCTCTAATTTTATGATAGATAAAAATCCGACAAAAGTCTAAAAAAATTTGTTCGCAGTAAGGACTTCTGTCATTTCTTATCTTACCCAAATCTGCCTTGAGGACTTTAGTCCTTACTACGAACTTTTGGGAGGACTAAAGTCCTGACTACCAACCTTTGTTTTTAGCCGCCCCAAACTTTCTTCAAAACCTCTTGAGGAGAGATGTCCGCCATCTTGCCAGTAGGAGATTTAATGCCCAAAAATCGATCGCTCTTTGGCAGCAATTTCGCCGGATCAGTCGGGCCGAACAACGCAATTGTATAAGTTTGAACCGCCACAGCTAAGTGCATCGGCGCACTGTCAGTACACATCATCAAATTAGCCGCCGCAATTGTCGCAGCCAATTTGCCCACATCATCGGGTGATGTAACTTTCACCTTGGGACATAACTTGATTAGTTCGGTCACAAAATCAGCATCTTCTGGCCCTTTAACAATCACAACTGGTAAATTTGGTTGGCGCTGCTGACAGTCTTCTATGATTTTCTGCCAATTGCCGATCGGGTAAATTTTGTCAATACCTTTAGACAGAGCTAACTGACTAGAACCGCCGTGAATTAGAATGTAACCACTTTCTTTAATTCCTAACCGTTGCTGTTCCGCTTCAGCCCACTGAATGTCCTGTTTTGGTACATTAATTGCGATCGCCGGACTTGCATTATTAATGTTGAATCCTTGCAGCAAATCGTGGTACATTTCGGCGGCGTACTGCTCAGTTTTCAGCGGTACGGGATTCGTGAGAAATAAAGTATTGTTGCTTCCCGCATAGCCAACTCTTTTGGGAATACCTGTCAGCCATAGCAGAAGTCCTACACTCCACCGCTGGCCGAGGGAAATCACTGCTTCGTATTCGCGATCGCGAATAACACCCAGCAAATTGCCCCAATCCGCCATTGCATTGCGGTCTTTGAAGTTGTACATCAAGACTTCTTTAACAGACTTGCAGACTCGGTAAGCACCTTTTGCCCTCGGTTCGACGATCACATCAATTTGAGCATCGGGATAAGACTGCTTGAGGTGATCAAGAGTCGGGAAAAATAAAATTTGGTCGCCAATCCCGCCAGGGACAAGTGCTAGTATTCGCATCATAAACGATCGGGCTATTAGTGTTCGAGGTAGCTCTTTGCGATCGGCTCTCAACTATCAGCTTATAGTATTTCTAGACTTTAAAACCCACTGGCTGATAGCGAAACAACTGATTGAAGAGTACAGGACGCTCTTATTATATATATGTAGTTGGGTTAAAAACGGTTAGTAAATGCACTTATTAATTCCGGCGGCGGGTTCGGGGCGACGGATGGGGAGTCAGCGGAACAAACTGCTGCTGACTTTGCTGGGAAAACCTTTACTGAGTTGGACTTTGGCGGCGGCTGAGGCTTCGCAGCACATTACCTGGATTGGGATCATGGGCCAACGGGAGGATTTTCCCGATTTTGAAGCAATTATCAGGGATTTATGTCCCAAAAAGCCGATCGAACTAATTCAAGGTGGCGCAACCAGACAAGAGTCAGTTTACAACGGTTTGCAGAGTTTGCCTGATGAGAGCGATCGCGTGTTGATTCACGACGGCGCCCGATGTTTGGCAACTGCTGAATTGTTCGATCGGGCCGCAGACGCACTTTTGACCTGTCCAGGCTTGATTGTCGCCGTCCCGGTCAAGGATACGATTAAGGTGGTGGATGAGCATAGGATTGTGCGAGACACACCGGAAAGGAGCAATTTGTGGGCCGCCCAGACTCCCCAAGGCTTTGAAGTAAAATTGTTAAAGCAGTGTCATGAAGAAGGGCGAGAGAAGGGTTGGGAAGTTACTGATGACGCGGCTTTGTTTGAGAAATGCGGTTTACCAGTACAAATTGTGGAGGGAGAAGAGACGAATTTGAAAGTGACAACTCCCGTTGATTTAGCACTAGCTGAATTTATTTTGCGGCAGAGAACACTGACAGTTGACAGTTGACGGTTGACGGTTGACGGTTGTCATCAGTGAGGTTGCTTTCTTGAATCATTCAATTCTTCAATTCTTCAATCCAAAATCCAAAATCCAAAATCTAAAATCTAAAATCGATCGATGGTGTTATCATGAAAATATCATATCTGGAAGTAAATATATGATTTCTATTGCACCGATCGCACCACCATTACTCATAGGCGAAAAGCGAGTAGTGTTGAGAAATATTACTTGGGATGGTTATCAACAACTGCTCAAGATTGTGGGCGATAAACGATCGGCTAGATTGACATTTGACAGAGGGACTTTAGAAATTACCAAGCCTTTAGAACAACACGAATTTTCGAGATGCTTAATCGAACGACTGATTATTATTTTGGCTGTAGAGCTAGGTTTGAAGATTAAAACGATGGGTTCGACAACCTTAGATCGATCGGACCTAAATCGCGGCGCAGAACCAGACAATGCCTATTATAGTCATTTCAAATAAGTATGAGACACTCTTCATGCACAATAAGCACGAATAACTTCATCAAGAGATGTGCCAGAAGACGCATACATTTTAGCTCTTTTTAATGCACTAAAATCATGCTCAATATCATTTAAGTCAGGAGAGTATTTTGGTAAAAATATTATCTGATGACCCGCCTCCTCAACCAATAGTCTAATGACCGTTTTACGATGAATGGGTGCATTATCCATAATTAATATAGATGGACTTGTTAAATCTGGTAACAAATATAAAGATAACCATCCTTCAAATCCTTCTGCATTCAAACTACCCATAAAGAGCATTGGTGCAATTAAGTCCTTCTTTCCTTTTCTTCTTCCTGCTACTAAATTTTCTCTTTTTCCCCGTTTTCCTGGTCTTTCGCCATAGACTTTCTTTCCTCTTTTTGCCCAGGCATACACAGAACCTTCAAATTCCTCAAATCCTGACTCATCAATGAATACAAGACTTTTGCTGCCATAAATTTTAATTAATTCTCTCAGATTTCTATAATATTTCATTCTTTCTTCTCTATTTCTTTCTTTATAGCGAAGTTCTTTTTTTTTTTGTAATTTTCAGTTTTTTTAAGGCATAGCAGATGGCACTAGGTCGGACCGAGAAAGTTTTTGCTCTTTCTACTAATCTTGCTTCAGGATTTTTTTCAACATCTTTTTTGAGGGCTTCCCAATCTAACTTTCGTTGACGGTGGTTGACCTGAGTTGGTCGAAGGTCTTCCCTACCTAGCCATCTATAAATTGTTGCTCTTCCTACCTTAAATATGGCGGCAGTTTTCGTTATACTCCCTCCATTTTCCACATAATTGACTACTTTTTGTCTTAGGTCTAGACTGTAAGCCATTTTTTTCTAATTAACTATTTTTATCCATTTTATCATGATCTTGCCTCTGTCTCACATTTATTTGAAATGACTATATCTACCAGTGGTAGCAATAGTCGTGTTGTTGTTGTAGAGCAATCCGTAATCGAAAATACACCATCTGCCATTCAAGCCAAAGCCGAAGCAATCAAAGCCGAGGGTCGATCGGATGAAGGGATTATGTTGCGAAATCCGAGCTACGTCTATTCTGAAACTCGATCAAATAATTTGGTCAAAGTCAAAAACTTTGTCAAAACTCCATTTGTGATTGTTGGCTTTGCTAAAGGTCGGGGCAAATATGCTAACTCTCTGGGGGCAGTATCAGTTCGTGCTTTGATTGATGGTTCGATCGTCAATACCAAAGTCGGTAGTGGATTTAGCGATTTGGAGCGATCGAGCATTTGGGAAAATCAGTCAAATTATCTAGGTACAAACATAGAGGTCATCAATTTGGGAATTACCAAATCAGGCAATGTTCGTCATCCCATTTTTTCTCGATTTCTCTGATTTCTGATTATTCACAAAAATCCCTGATTCTGGAACTCAACAAGAATCAGGGATTTTTTACGATGGCTTACGCCCCGGCTTACACAATTCCGGCAAGTTCGGGAACTTTGCCTGCCAGTTTCCAGCCTGTAGCTGGCGAGTAAACTGGTGTGGTTGCGATAACTCCCCACCCAGATAGTTCGCTCGTGGCGACTTGAATAAATGAGTCATCAGGAGCCTTAATCTGCCACAAAAGTTCGGGAATCGTTGGTGACAATAAATCTGTTGGGATTGGGGGAATCACCGTTGGCGAAGGCAATAAATCTGCTGGAATTGGAGGAATCACCTCTGCTGGAATTGGAGGAATCACCGCTGCTGGGATAGTTGATTCGACCTGTGCTGGTACAACTACGGCATTCGGATCGGGCTGAATATTCGTCAGAAAGCTTTTGGCAAAAGTCAGCTTTGGTTTGCGAGATGGTTTCAGAGTTATGGGTTCCCCAGTGCGCGGGTTCCTTCCTGGGCGTTCTGGTTTGTCAATAACTTTGAAAGTTCCGAGTCCTTCGAGCCTGACTTCCTCTCCGTTGCGGAGATTTGCCGATAGAAAGGCAATTGTAGAATTCGTCACCGCTGCGATCGTACTTTCGGTAAAGCCAGTGGAAGCTTTTACGTAATCGATTAAAGTTGTCATAATTGATGTGAGACTAATGAATAATTCTATTATCTACTGTTTTTACAAAAATAGTCAACTAATTGGTTGAAAAATACATGGAAACTACAGAAAAAACACTTAAGCACCACGAAATCTACGAAATCACTGAGAAAAGAGTAGGCTGGAAAGTTGAAAAAGGGAACTGGTTTGAAATTCGGAACATTTGGGATTACACCCTCGCCAAAAATGAATACTACCCTGAGACTGGTGTTCAATTAATCGACAATAACAAAAAATATTGTCATGATTATGCTTTTGATAGTTATGAAGAAGCTTTGGAATTTGTTTATGCCTACGAGCAAACCGAGGCTTATGTAGCAGACGTTAAAGAACTCGAAGAACTGCAAAGAAACTTTCAAGAACGTCAACGCCAACAGGGAGAGTTACCTTATTAGCAAAGTGAACTAGCTAAAAAGGTGAAAATAGAATCTCTCTAAAATCACTAGGATTGTACTTGAGTCTAGCTCTTACCGAGATGCCAAGGGTAAGAGCTTCGCACCGATTAGCCAATACTCCCAAATTAATCAAGGAATCAGAGCCAGACAATGTACCAGAGACTAAAAGTCGATCGACCATAGCTCCATCTTTGTCTAGTATTTGAATGACACTGACAGATAAACGAGCTTCATATTCACCCTCTGAAATAGAAATAGGATAAGCATTTGTGGGCATAATTATGTACCATTTTTGACTTGCGCCTATCACGCTGACATTAACCGTGTCTAAACTCCAAGTACCTTTGGATTGTCGAAAAGTAGAAATTATTTCTGCATTAATAACTTGACCGTATTCGATCGAGGTACTATTTCTAACAGCAATGCCAGCGTTAACCCATCTTAATCCATCTTTCAGTTTTACGCTCACAGTATCTTCTTTCTCTACCACCCTTTTCACTTTTTGGTGAGGACGTTCGTAAGAAGTTCTGAGAGAGCCATCTTTTCTCAGATAAACGAACTGGTCGGGTTCTAGTAGACGATCGAGCAGAAGAACACCTGCTATGGTAAAAATTTGACCGTCTCTAACAAAAGCATAAACAGTCCCATCATTATCAATAAAATCTATACCTGAAAGCCTCAAAGCTATCCATCCAGCAGGGTTAACCATGACAACTCTGCCCTTAGAATCTAAATCAGGCACTGAACTTCGCCTTTCTATAAAGCTGTGAGTGCCTAGAAGTACAGCGTTTACTTTTTGAGTAATTGGCAATCGTTCTCGTATACTGGGTAACTTATCATGCTGGAATCCATAAATAGAAAAATCGTATCTTTCCCTCAATAATTGTTCGGCGATGATGTCAGGAAATAAAAGGAACGGAAAGCTAGCTTTACCTAACGCATGGTCGATCGTAGGTCTTTCGTTGTGGGCAACCCACCAGTAAGCGGTTGCCCAACTTAAAAGTTTCCTTTGAGATTCATCCTCGGACAACTGACTTTTTTTGAGTCTATCCTCTAAATCTTTCCGAACTTCCTTAACGTGCTTCATCAATCTACTAATTGCGCTGCTTTCGTCTTTGTTAGAAACTGCGATCGCCTCGATCAACCGTCGATAATATTGACCCTGCTGTCGTCGAGCAAAATCGATTTGTTCCTGAGACACTAGATTATTGGCGATCGGGTTTTTCCCGAATAGATTGCGGAATTTCTCAGAGTTTAATGGTAGAGGTTTCTCGATTTTTTCCGCAACATCTTTCCAGTGAGAATTAACTTCTCGAATCATGTGAGAAATTGGGTCAGGGTCAATCGTCTCAGCACCCACGTTCATAAATCGGCTTAGATAAGCTTCCTTGTTCTTGTAATCGGTTTGCCATAGGGGTTTTGTGGCTCCTTCGTTCAGAATTTCCCCTACCAGCGCCAACGCTTTCGTATCTCGCGCTAGGTCGTTTTTGAAGCGATCGACTTCATCTTGCAAAGCCTGAGAAAGCACCTCAAGAACAGTCCGACCAGAACCATCAGGAATCACAATATTGGTCAATCCTTTTGCTTGGGCGTGCATAATTTGGCTGGCAACTAGACCAGTGAGATTATCCATCGATCGCAAAGCAACCTGAACTAAAGTATCTTGAATCGGTGACTTGGGCGCTTTGATAACCTTCGGGCGCGCGTAGCTATCGGGGTCATCTTGCCATTTCTGAACCTCTCCTGCAACTAAAGGCAATTTGCCAGCATCGATCGCATCTCCATAATCCCCATCAAAATCACCACCCTGTCCATAAGGGGCTTCATTTAGTTCACCAGTTCCTCCGAAAGTGACATGGGAGACGAAGAAAACGCCTTGATAGCTATCATTCTCAGCTTTCTTTACACAGTCCCAGATTTGGATGTCGCCCCAGTGCCGAACTGGGTAACGGAAAGTTATATGCTTTCCGCCCCTCAAATGTTTACAAGAAAAAGTCATATCTGGCAAAGCATCGTCAGGCATCGCCATGTACGAGTTAAAGTGAGTTGCGCCGTTTATGGCTAACCGAGTCCATTTTTTCTTGAGGCTTCTTTGGATGGAACCGAGAACGTAAGGATGCCTTTCTAGTATTCTCGCTTTGTCGTTTTCTAGAATTAAATTCAGAACCGGAGCATAGGGTTCGGCGTGGTCATCTGTCTCGTCTTCCGGGCTACCACTTGCCCAGACTTCTCTCAATTCGTTGAACCATTTATCAACCAGGTTCACGTCTACAAGTTCCGCCAAATCTCTCTCAGGTTTGAAAAGTTTAATCAGTTCGTAAATATTGCCGACGTTGATAGCCTCAACAATTTTTCGACATTCCGATCGCACTGGTGGAATGACTTCTGCTTCGATAATGTCGATCGGAAACCATGACCAGATTTGTGTCCCGCCACTGGCTTTACGTTCTTGCGCTTCCCCCAACACAGCTAAATTCACCCTAGCAAAATTATTCGCTCCCATCGGAGGTTTGAAAGTTTTAAAACACGACTCTGGCAGAATCAGATCGTACCCATTCATCTTATTGGCTGGCAATGGGGCGATCGTTCCTTTTCCCCAAATTCCTCTAACACTTTCTGACCCAGGAATACTTAATCGAAATTGAACAGGAACTTTATCATTATCTGTTGCTATTCCATCCAGTAATTCTACCAGTAGCGATGAGTTAATTTTCCCGTGAGCATCCCCAGTTCCGTACTCATTTTCATAGTCATCGTCTGGGCGGTTGTTGGTCAACTTCAAGTCAGGAACAACGAGAATTTTGGCGTTATCGAGACAGAATAAAGCTTTGGATTCACTCAGACTGATTGAGCCGTAGTTAATCCGACCCATTGCACTTTTTTCGGGGGGAAAGTAGAACTGTCCGACGGTTCCTTTTTCCTCTTTCCTTCTGGTAAACAGGAAGTGTCCGTGTTTGCGGGAACCGCCTGCTAAGTCGAGGGAAAAGTTTTCATAGTTGTCTAAAAGAATGGTTTCCTCTACACTTGAATCTGTGGGAATTGCACAGATAGAAAACTCTGTGTCTGGATGCAACTGAGAAAGCATGATGTTTTTATAAACAGCCTCACTTAGCCTTGCTGTTGCAGTTCCGTCGGGTTGAGTTTTATACATCCACTTTTTTTGTTTGCCATTCCACACGCCAAATTTGCTGGTGGATTTAATGCGGATTAATCGATCGCCATAAGCAGCCGAACCTAAAGCTATTAGGTTGTAGGTAAAAATAAATCGTTCTTTCGGGACTTCAGGAATTGGGGGCATTTGTTGTTTTCCTTATTCAAAATCGTAATAAAAAATATCCAGACTTCCATACTCACTCTCATCTATAGGAGAAGGTTTCTTAGCCTCTTTTTCAAAAACTTGAGCAAGCTTGTCTTTCAAGCTAGAAAAAGAAATTGCATCTTGCGTTCCTGGAGAATTGTCACCGTTGCTGAAGGCATAAAGTGAATGGGATTCGTAAACAATAACTTTGTTACGTTCGGGTCCAGCATTAGCACGTTCGTTAGAAAATTCTACAGTTCGATCGGCTGGGAAATATTTAGGTTTAAAACCAGGTGCGATCGTCCCGTCAGGCAAGCGAGTTTTTTTCTGAACCCATCGGGCATTATGAATCAGAGTTTTCATTCCCCTAGCATCAGCAGTTGTCTCGGCGAAAGTATCAGCACCTTTTGCGCCACCGCTGACAAGGGTACAAGATGCGGGAAGGGCATTGACGAATTGTTCGATCGCATTTTTTGCCCAGTTGCCCTTAAATTCTCGGCTACCGACAACAGCGACATAAGTGCCAGGAGGGACAGCAGCGCCGTATTTGGCATAACGTTGGGGGTCATCGAATTCGGGGATGGGGTTAGGGAGTCCAACGTTGGGCAACCGGTAATAGGCAACCAGTGCTTTACTGTCTGCTGCTGCAATCAATGCTCCTACATCTGGATCTACTTCATCCCACTGTGCGAACAGATAGTTAAATTTGGTTGGGTCAAATGGCAAATCAGTTTCTACCCAGCCATCGGGAGCTTCGTCCGGCAGTTTGCCGTGAACAATGACATCTTTGTAGCGTTCACGGTATAGGTAACGTTGAACTTGTCCATCAAATCCGACTTGAGGGCCGGCAATAACTCCCCCCGTACCGCGTACATGAATAACAGGATTTTTGGCTGGTTTGCCGTTAAGTTTCAGATACCATTCTCGGTGTTTGTTGTCTATTAAACTTTCAATCTCTAACTCACTTCTAGGCGCTAACCCCTCAATCCAATTGAGTCCAATCATGCCTAGATGAAGTCGATCGTCTGAATCTGTAGGTTCGTCCGGTGTTGAGTCCACTTTCCCCTCCTTAATCATCCATAGAGCTGCATTTCTGATTGTACTTCCATGACAGGCAAGTGGTTTGCAGTGACAGACCAATTCTACACTTTTGCCACTAGCCAATCTTGTTGCTATTCTCTCGATCGCATCGTAAAATCCACCACTGCCTATCTGAAGTTGTCGCCAACTTTCTCGACGAAAACTATCAATAACTTTTTCTCTGCTATTTTCTCCATCAATAATGAAGGGATTGTGAAGGGGCGATCGCATAATTCCCTGACTACCACCACGCCCGATATAAACTCTTGTCAAATCTGACGTATGCCAAGCGGTTGATGATAGTCCGCGACTCCCCGAATCAGAAATGTTTGTAACGATGCAAAGCCCTACCGATTTGGCGGGTCTTTGGGGTTCTGGAGGCTGGTCTATTGGGGGTTCTGTGGTTTCACCTTCACCTCCTTCACCCGAATCATTATCAATGTCAGGGATTGTGACTATCCACGGTTCCTTGCCAGTTGCACGAAAGTATTCGATCGCCCGCTGCATAAATTTGTCTTCACCATTGGTTGATGCTAGAAAATAATTAGATTCTTCAAGCATCTCGTTGACTGTGTTTTCTTCGTTTCCTATGTAGCGTGTTGGGTAAAGTTTCTTTGTATTTTCGGAAGTTTCGTAGAGAAAAACTGAAGGATATTTGCGAGATTTTAAATAAGTTGCTGCTAATGTGTCGAATCCCGGACGATCGGTCAACAGAATTTCGCTGGCATTTTTGCGATCGGTAGTTTGCCGAAAAGCCATCACTTTTTCTATTTCTGCTTGTTCAGCAGGTAACAGAGTTTGATTTCGTTCCATGCCAATCATAGAAAATATCAGCGGTTTATCGGCTGCTGAAATTGGATCTACCATTCTGCCTGTGAGGTTAATTCTTCGATCGCCTATCACTTCGCCCGCTGCATGAAAGCACAATCTTTCGTCGCCGTGCATCACCAACAAATCGCCGTCACCGAGTACGATATTTGTGGTTAGAGTTCGATCGAGCTTTTTGATTTCAGCAGCGGTAAGTTTTCCCGCTGCATCAACCTTTCCACCTACCAAGAAAGTTCCCTGACCAAAAGTAAGGCTAATTATCGGAGCTTTTTTGTTTCTTTCTGAAGTATCCTGATGAAAGCCGAGTATGGGCTTTTCAGGGTTATTCATGCTGTTCTCATAAAGGTTGATTAGCACAGTTTCCAGCCGAAATTCTGGATAAAACTGCTGACCAACCTTTAGCATTATTTGGGCGATGGTAGGAGGAATCTTCGGCCATCTTCTGCCAGTAATCGGATTAATTTTTGTGTAACCTTCAGTAGATAGCCAGCCGTACTTACCACAGTTTGTCATCTTGACTTTGATTCGTCCAAATTTGCCAGCCCGTGGATTAAAGGGAGGCGCTTTTTGGACGATCGACTCTATTTCCTCCATCACCGCGTTTTTTTGGGCTTCAGCGTATCCTCTGACTATGTGAATGGGCATATTTGTTAAATTGGCTTCCAAGCTCCTAATGGAATACTAACAGAATGCTTTGTAGCGAAATCTTCCAAGGCTTTTTTAGCAGTAGTAGAATTCATTCTTGCCGGAGTATCTGTCGCTAAATTGAACCCCCCTTTTACTTCTGGTTTGCCATTCTCAATCTCCATTCCTACTCCATAAATGTCAGAGTAAGTAATGTTTGCTAAATCCAACAAATCCTTTTTCATTGTAGCAAATTCTATTCTAGCGTCATCCGCATTTTGAATACTTGCGTAGGCAAATCCTGGATATCTGTCATGTTCTGCTAATAAGTAGAAGTGTGAAAAAATTACTTTGTTTTTATGTTTCATAGCGGTAATGATGATTACTGCTGCTGCAATAATCGGGGCTGCGAAACTCATTACATAAGCCCAACCGCTAACCCTCATCCCAGTAATCGCAAAGATTTTTGGCAAAAAATCAATGCCTCTTTCAAGGGCTTGAGCAGCTATATACCTTGCTGCTAATGTGCCAACACTGCCCACATTTTTCAGCACGATCGCTGTAACTGTATTGGTCAGAGCCGGCAACAACAAAGCCGGAATGTTGAGTGCTTTCAGGAAGAAACTTCCCAACAACCAAGACGCGATGCCGGTGATGACTGATACTGCACCAGCTACGGTAACAGCGCCCCCAACCGCAATGGGTACGATCGCATTTAACACAGGCGGACGTGAATGAATTGAGACGATCGAATGTCTATAAACTGAGTCGATCGTGTAAGGATTTGATCCAGAAATTGTCGGCGGTGCTGTAGTTTTTGGTGGTTTTGGAGGTTTTGGAGGTTTTGGAGGCGAAGGTCTACCCATGCCTGATAAAGCCCTTTCTACCATGTTCAGCTTACTACTGATGCTACGTCTGGCATTCCCTGTGAGTGTTTCGAGCATTGCCTCAAATTCTGTTTTCTTGTTTAAAGCTCTCTCAATGGCTTCATTCTTCCACTTTGCTGCTTCATTCGCAGCCGAATGAGTAGCATCTGAATAAGCGATTAATTGGTTTGATAATTCCGGCAAGTTTAACGTTTCATTGTGAGCCATGACCGAAGCTTCGTAGACAGCCTTTTCGTTTTCGTTGTTTGCCAACTTAGCCAGTTCGTCGTTAATTTTCACTGTGAAATTCCGGCTTTCACGGTTAAAGGCGCGATTGATTCCGTGAACTGTTTCCAGAAAAACTAAGCTTGAATTAACCACTGTAGAGTTCAATTCTTGCGATTCTGTCAGAATATCTCTAATTCCCTCGGTGTACTGGCTTTCCATGACGAATTTGATTTGAGGCAGATTCATATACCAATCCTTTCCGCCCTGAATTCCTTCATTGACAGTATCGGCTATCTTGAGGATTTCTTTGCCAGCCCAGATGTTGTCGGATATTTGTCCGCGTAGATAATCAAATTGACTCATAACTGTTAACTGTTAACTATTAACTGTTGACTATTGAATTAATGATGCCAGAAACTGAACACACATGAGTGCGATCGAAGCACATTGAAAGACGATCGACCTTCCGTACAAGCTCACGCATTTCCCCAAATGTTGTCAGATATTTGTCTGCGTAGATAATCAAATTGACTCATTTTTTTCACGAATAATGTTAACTTTTTGCTTCAACTTTTTTCCTGCTTTAAAGATAGCAATTGTGGCATCTTCAATATAAACTGATTCGCCATTTTTAGGATTTCGGCAGTTTCTTCCCTTCTTGAATTTGGATTTAAACTTTCCAAAGTCAACTAAAAGAACCTCTTGATCGTTGGCGATTGTGTCACCGATTACTTCGATAATTTCGTTTAAAACAGCAGTTACCATTTTTTGGCTAACTCCTAAATTTAACGAAACCACAGTAATTAATTCTTGTTTGTTCATTTTTTTAATACGTTGGTTAAATCAATGATGCCAGAAACTGAACACGCATGAGTGCGATCGCAGCACATTGAGGAACGATCGATTTTCCATACAAACTCACGCATTCCCTACGTCCTGGTGTACGCGGTGCAATTCCTGACTCTGTGGGTGGTTGATTGGCTCTCCACCAGGCATCAACACTGATTCTGTCCATCCACGGGGAAAACCCATCATGTAAGCGCAGACTTCGGGATTGAGTTTCTGGGTACGAGACAAACGATTTTGCGATCGTAATGTGGTTTCCAATGTTGTCAGTCCAGCAGCAGAAGTTTTGCCGTTGCCGGAAGCATACGTCGTGTTTGTAGGCAATGACAAACACTCTTTGCCTCTCGTGAGGCGCACCGAGCTCCGACGCGCTGATAATTTCAACTTCAACTTCGTAGCCTGCCAGTCGGAGTCCAGCAATAATTGCTCGTAATCCTCGATCGATAACTCCCGCTGGATTTTCAATAATGACAAACGTTGGGCTACCGATGATGATGCAGCGCAAGGCTTCAAACCAGAGATTTGATTCAAAATGTGCAAGTCCTGTTTTGTTTCCGGCTCTGGATGTGCCGGTGCAAGGGAATGAACAGAAAAAAACATCAGCTTCCTGCGGGATTGGTTCGTACGATCGCACGTCTGAGTGAATTGGGATTTGTGGAAAGTGCGATCGTAAAACTTTCTGAGCCTGTGGATTAATTTCGATGAGTTCGATCGTCCGAAACTTCACCTGAGAAATTGGATTAACTAGACGGCTGGCTAATTCCCAGGCTCCTATTCCTGCAAAGAAGTCGATACATTTTAAGCGCATCTAGCTCTAGCCGATGCTATTTCAGATTTATGTCTGGCACTCATTGCTGTTCGTGCAGCCTTGTGATTGGCTGATAGAGAGGCTTTGGCTGTTTTCGTATTCGCTTTTACATTGGCGATATTGCTGGCGTACGATCGAGTCATAGCGCCTTTTTCTGCACTCTTCTGGGCTGCGGATTTTTCTTTCCATCCACTACCAGACGTTAACCGTTCTAGTGCATTCTTTCTGGCAAGCATGACTGTTTTTAGTTCACCTTTCCATGCGTTATCAAGTGCTTTCTTCTGAGCTTTCTGGGCTGTAGAAAGAGCAGATTTTTCTGCTTTATGTCTCGTTCGAGTTTGGGAAACGCTCATGATAAATCCTCCTAGAATACTTTTTATTTTAACAAGAAGTTTGTTCATTGGCAATACCAGAATTCCTTAAATAAAGACGCTATCGCGAATTGCATATGAGCATTCGTGCTCAGTTCTTTTAGTTTTGAGGCAAAGTTTATGAAAAGCGTTCACATCTACTGCGATGGTGCTTGTTCTGGCAATCCAGGTCCAGGCGGTTGGGCTGCATATTTGTCGGTTCCAAGCAGACCTGAAGCCGACAAACTTATTTGCGGTCATGCTGATTCGACTACCAACAATCGCATGGAATTAATCGCAGCGATCGAAGGTTTGAAAGCTCTCAAATCTCCTTGCCAAGTTGAGGTTTATTCTGATTCTCAATATCTTTGCTACACATTAGCAAAGAATTGGAAGCGAAAAGCTAATCTTGACCTTTGGGCTGAGATTGACAGGCTTGAAACCATCCATTCGATTACATGGACATGGCTTGCACGTAATTCGACTCCTCAACTCATTGAGTGTGATGCAAAAGCTAAGCATCGCGTTCACGTTTGACACATAAGAAAGCCTTACATCCAATTGCTGGATGTGAGGCTTTTTTTTCTAATTTCCTTACAACTTAAACGCAGCCAATATCAAACGAGTTCCCAAAACTAAGGTCATTCGCTGCTAATTGCTGAGCGTTAGTTTCAGTAACAGTTTTGTTTCTATGTTTCTAGAAACATAGAAACAAATGTTGCTTTCGCTTTGGGGTATTGATGTTTCTGTTGTTTTCTGATGTTGGAAAATAATTCATGTTTCGACTATATTGTTCGGAATAACTACCCAGATGCTGATTTTTGGCTGATTAACAAAGGTAGTGAAAAGAGTTTAGGCAAACCAACTAGAGAGTTTGAGCCGTATCTCACAGGCGTAAAATGCCCTGCTTTGGTTCTGCCTGATTATGGGTTTCTTGTAGCTAGATACTTACATCAGCAAGAATTTTGGTGTCAGTATTCGATCGGCTGTACCAATCTTAAGAGTCTGAGATTGTCCAGAATCATTAGTGTGTTTGCACAACAGAGTGAACAAATCAAAATTCAAATACAACACAAGTACAAGAATTTGGTTCTAACTCCAAACAAATTATCAATAGGAATCATGGAGAAATTAAACTTTGGCGGGATTGAATCTGAAGTATTAGCTTTGTTCACAGACTCTGACTGTTTTCTTATCAAACTTTCTCAACGAGTCGTTATCCGAGGCATTTACACCTCGAATTTTGTTTGGGATTCAACCACTGATAACTTAAATGGATTTTATCAGAATCTGTTTACTGTGTACATCGGAGTTCGATCGACTATTGAAGCAGAACTTGTCAAGAGCAAAGTCGAGCAAGATGGCGGGAAACCGAATGAGCAAATTCGTGAATCCAGATATCTGGCTTTTTCGCCGTATGAAGTCAAAGTAACCGGACTTTCTGCCCAGTCGATCGTACAAATTGTCAACGATTATTTATTGCGTGCATAGAGCGTGGAATCTTTCTCAACATTATTCTGTTAGGAAAGATTCCATACTTTATCTGTGAAACAATAACTTTCAGAAACTTTCAGAAACTTTCAGAAACTTTCAGAAACACAGAGACGGATGTTGCTATCGCTTTTAGGTATTGATTACAGGCAGAGGTAAGAAGATAAGGTTATGAAGAAAATCACATTTGTAGGGATTAAGGGCAAAGTAATCCAGTCAAGTCCACATCGAAACTATTTGGTTGTAGAATTGAACGATCGAATCACAATCTGCGGTACCTTCAGCAATCAATGGAATTGGGAAGAAATGCCTGACGCAAGTTCTGGATTTGAGAGTTTCATTACCTACATAGGTGTACGATCGACTGCGGAAGCGGAAGCAGTCATGGAAGTTATTCACGAAAACGGTGGCTACTTCCACCCGAAAGAACAAGAACCGCGTCGATCGAAACGAGTAAAAGCTTTTCCTTTAGAGCTTAAGATTCGTGGGTTAACCACTGAATTTGTGGCTGAATTTGTCGAGGCAGATGAAATTTAACTGTTAACATTTTAGACTTTTCTGGTAGGCAATTTCTATGCAAGTTTTAAGCAAAACAATTCCAAATCTGGAAGATTTTCGGGATTACTGCCGGAGTCTAGTACCCTTGATGCAACCAAGCTTCTCAACGCTAACTACTCGGCGACTTGAACTCTGGCTATTCAACAAAGTGCATTTAGGCAACGGCACAGTAAGTCCTGGTCATTTCGACGATCGACTTTACAATTTTTGTCGGCGTATTTATCTTAGTTGTAACATTGGCTTGCTCACTTACCACGGTAAGCTAAACGGTGGCAGCAGCGGACTAATCAAGCCACATAAAGACCACGCTTACGCAATGCCTCGCGCTGTTACAATAAATCTAGGAGAAGCCGAATTTGCGATTGACGGTAAGCTTTATAAACTTAACGACGGCGATATCTGCGAATTTAACTGCAAATTTACGCATTCAGTGCCTCAAATTCTTAGCGTTGAACGTTTTAGTTTAGTGCTTTGGCAACTAAACGAAGCTAAGGGTTTTCGTAGCTTGCGGGGCGGAACGCCATCGCAAATGATGCACCCATAGCTTGCGGGCGCGTTTAGTATTCTGCATATTTGGGTTAATCCCAAGTATGCAGTTTTTTGATTTGTGTTTTTGTTTCTGGCTTCTTTTAAGAGCTATCGCCGGAAAAAAATGATCTATATGGAGTCCATCATGGCTATCAACATTTCTTCCAAGTCTCAAAAGCGTGCTTCCGAATTGCGTGATGCGGTTCGTTTGCTAGCGTGGGACAGCTACAAGATTGAAAATTCTCTCAAAGGTCAAGCAGCTTTTGATGGTTATTCGTCTTTCACTGAGGAGTGGAAAGAACACGAGATTCATGGGATGATTTTACCTGCGATCGAAAAGTTCATCACAGATTTGGGTTATACAGCCGAAGAAGTGATGAATATGCGTTCGGAGACTTATCAGAAGAAAGCAGAGATGAACGGAAATACATCTAAACGAACAGAGAAAACGTCTTCTTACGAAGAGATTCCCTACTAAAAATAATCAGAGATTTAGCCATAAACTAAATCTCTGATTATTTTTTTTTCCTTTCAGAACCGATCGCCATTCACAATTTTTTTAACGTTGTCTTTTTTTTGTTCGCAAACGTAGTTTGTAGCCTGCTCCTTAACCAACACTCAAAGAAAGAGCTATCGCCGGAAAAGCATGACGTTTATTCTAAGCATCATGACTATTACAGTTGAAAAGTTCGATCGCACTATTTACGATACGGAAAAGTGCAGCTTTCAAATGCTCTTTAGTTCAGTTTACAACGTTAGCGAAGGTACCTATACCGATGCTAACGATGACGAATTATGGACTTCGCCAATCTGGAGAAATTGGCGCACGATCCAGCAGCAAAAAGAAGAGTTTTGGGCAGAAATCAAAAAGTATATGCCCTATTACCTTGAAACAGACATGAAAGAAATCAATTCTCGTCGATATTCTCGATCGAACTATTTCCATTGTCTAATTTCGATGACCGAAAAGTACCTGAAGACAGGCAAGTTAAAGCTAATCTATATCAGCGATCGAGAACACGCTGAAATGATAGCAAAGTGCATTCAGTATCTGGCTGACCAACTACGTCCATTTTAGAGGAAAACTCTACTGCTACTTATAGCAGCAGAGTTTTTTTTTCTTTATCGTTGCTATCGCCTTTCGTTTTGATGTTTTTTGGTATCAGTATGTCATCACCCTACCGTAACTGTTACGGACTTTTGCAACACGTCAATCGAAAGCTAAATCGCGAAACTCAATATAACTTTGACGAACCATTTGAGAGTAAAGAATACCACACAGCAATGATAACCGGGCATCGGTGGTTTGACCATAATCCACCGATCGACAAGCTAATCACAATGGCGGTTAACCAAGGTGTTACCCATTTTCTATGCGGGATGGCACTCGGAACTGACCAAGTTGCAGCCGAAGTATTGAGCATTCGTAGATTGAAATGGACTGCGGTAATCCCATCTGCTGATCAAGATAAGCTATGGAAACCACGTCAACGATCGCACTACAGAAATCTTCTGGAACAGGCAACCAAACAGATAACTTTGTACAAAGAGTACAAATCTGGTGTGATGCAAGCCCGGAATCAATGGATGGTCAAACGTGCCGATATCTGTCTCGCTGTCTTTAGTGGAGATCCGCACGGTGTCGGTGGCGGAACTGCGACAACTGTGAAAATGGCACACGATCGAAATCTGCTGATTTATCAGTATATCCCAGCAGAATCCCGATTCACAATCATTGAGCCTCTTCATAAACAACTCACTCTGTTTTAGCCATAGTTATTCAACCCACATTCCGCACCCCCAACTGGCACATAGGCGGATTGAGGGGTTAAAAGTGAATCATCCGAGATAATAGTGAGT
>PVWI01000272.1 GCA_003003725.1 filamentous cyanobacterium Phorm 6
ATATTTGTTCCAACGATTCGCCAAACTGCCAAAAATACTCTCTCTAGTTGGCATAGCACTGTCGTAAACACCTTGCCGAAAATTAGTAGGAGTGCAAAAACTAAACGCAATTTGGCGCTCAGTGTCGGAAGCGCGATCGAACAATTCGGCGTAACTGCAAAAATTCACCCAAGGCTGGTTTAGTTGCGGTTCGCTCAAAATATTGGTAATGTACAAATCTGTCGGGCCCAGATGCCACGGGCTCTCGAAGTTTAGTTGCTGCCAAAGTTCAGTTAGCCGATCGAACAAACCGTCATCCAGCAGAGAAATTCGCCACCAAATCGCTGTATTTTCGCGAATTGCCTGCTTGTGTTCCCACTGCACAGCCTGCGAAATAGTGCGCCCCGCAGTCGGCAAAACTCTCTTTTGTATCTGTGGTATGCTGTTTTGGTAAACCTCTTTTCTGCTTATTTGGAAAGGACTTAATGTGAAAGCTTTTTCGTGAGATTGATCGTGCAGGTACGCACTCAAATCGCTATCTACAGCACTGACAAGGTTGAGAAATAAAGCGTGGAGATGCCGTCCAGTTAGAAATTGGGATGGGATGGGTGCAACTGGCAGTAGGTTTAAAACGAGGCTGTGAGGCATCTTTTAATTATATATTTTGTCAGTTCGTAGTGCGGACTTTAGTCCGCTCTTATTTTGCGGACTGAAGTCCGCACCGGTTCGTAGTGCGGACTTTAGTCCGCTCTTATTTTGCGGACTGAAGTCCGCACTACGAACCTTATAGCATTGGGTGCGCCGCACACACCCTAATTTTAGTGTGCTGTAAATTTTTAGGCGATCGTAATTTCGGACGACAAATAAACGTCTTGAATCGCGTGGAACAATTTTACACCTTCTTCAAACGGACGCTGGAAAGTTTTGCGGCCGGAAATTAAGCCGCAGCCGCCAGCGCGTTTGTTGATTACTGCGGTGCGAATGGCTTCGGCAAAATCGTTTTTTCCTGAAGCACCGCCGGAGTTGATTAAACCCATTCTTCCCGCATAACAGTTGAGCACTTGATAGCGTGTTAGATCGATCGGGTGATCCGTTGTCAAATCGGAATAAACGCGCTTGTCAGTTTTGCCGTAACTATCGCCGCTAGCTTTAGCAACCGCCCCGTAGCCGTTATTGCAATCCGGCAATTTTTGCTTGATGATGTCGGCTTGAATTGTCACTCCCAAGTGATTTGCTTGCCCGGTCAAATCCGCTGCAAGGTGATAATCTTTGTCTTGTTTGAAGATATCGTTGCGGAGGTAGCACCACAGAATTGTCGCCATTCCGTACTCGTGAGCGAGGGCAAAAGCTTGACTGACTTCTTGGATTTGTCGCGTCGATTCTGGGGAACCAAAATAAATTGTTGCTCCGACTGCAACTGCTCCCAAATTCCAAGCTTGTTCGACTGATGCAAACATTATTTGGTCGTATTGATTGGGATAAGTTAGCAATTCGTTGTGATTGAGTTTGAGAATGAAAGGGATTTTGTGGGCGTATTTGCGAGATACGCTTCCCAAAACTCCCAGCGTTGTCGCGACAGCATTGCAGCCCGCAGAGATTGCTAGTTTGATGATGTTTTCGCTGTCAAAATAGATGGGATTTGGTACAAAAGAAGCGCCCGCCGAGTGCTCGATTCCTTGGTCTACCGGCAGGATGGATAAATAGCCGGTATTTGCCAAGCGTCCGCTAGAATAGAGTTGCTGAAGCGATCGCAAAACTTGAGGAGAGCGATCGGTTTGGGCGAAAATGCGATCGACCCAATCCGGGCCTGGCAGGTGCAACAAATCTTTAGAAACTTTTGCTTGATGGGTGAGCAAGTCTTCGGCTTCGTCGCCCAGCAAAGATGCGATCGCACTGGGAACTGATAGTGTAGCTGTCATGCAGATTGCCCTCTCAATTTCAATTTCAGGCTGATGATTGCAGACATTAGCCTTGCTGATATTGTAGCAAACAATTCATATTTTCGATCCAGGCAATTATCAGCCAAGTTTTTAATAAGATTAGAGACAACAGCAGCGGGACGCGCTACTCTAGAATAAGCTGGCAGTTCCGCAGCAGCGAAAACACCAGCGATCGCCGATCGATACACCACTTTGCCATCACAATGTCACACACTTACTTTGATTCTGAAAACGGTCACAAATCCTTCGAGATGCCCGGTGCCAGACCCCACTACAACCCCGATCGCCCCGGACAAGTAGAGCATATTTTCCTCGATTTAGTGCTGGATATTCCCAAACAAAGTTTTCGCGGCACTTGCAGCATCCGCATCAATCCAGTCCGCAGCGGTATTGACAAATTAACCTTAGATGCTGTCAACCTGAACATCAAATCTGTAAAAATCGGCGAAACCGAGCAAAATTTCGACAGCGACGGCGAAGTGCTGCAAATTCAACTGCACGAACCAACAGCAGCCTACGAACCAATTACAATCGCGATCGAATACTCGGTCGAAAAACCCCAGCGCGGCCTCTATTTTGTCGGCCCGGACAAACACTATCCCGACAAACCAACACAAGTTTGGACTCAAGGCGAAGACGAAGATTCCCGCTTCTGGTTTCCCTGTTTCGACTATCCCGGACAACTCGCAACTTCCGAAATTCGAGTGCAAGTTCCCAAACAGTTTTTTGCTATTTCTAACGGCGAATTAATTAGCACAAAAAACGATGGCGACGACAAGATTTATCACTGGTCACAAACCCAAGTTCACCCGACCTATTTAATGACCTTAGCAGTCGGAGATTTTGCCGAAATCAAGGACGAATGGAACGGCAAACCCGTTAATTATTACGTCGAAAAAGGCCGCGAAGCAGACGGTAAGCGCAGCATGGGCAAAACGCCCAAAATGATTGAATTTTTCTCTAAAGCATTTGGCTATCCTTACCCTTTTCCTAAATATGCTCAAGTCTGCGTCGATGATTTCATCTTCGGCGGCATGGAAAATACTTCGACAACTTTGCTAACAGATAGGTGCTTGATAGATGAACGCGCTAGCCTCGACAATCGCGCTACAGAAAGCTTAGTTGCTCACGAATTAGCTCACCAGTGGTTCGGCGATTTAGTAGTAATTAAACATTGGTCTCATGCTTGGATCAAGGAAGGTATGGCTTCTTATTGTGAGGTACTTTGGACTGAAAAAGAATACGGCAAAGAAGACGCGGCTTATTATATGTTAGGTGAAGCCCGCAATTATTTAGCTGAAGACAGTTCTCGCTACCGCCGCCCGATTGTTACTCACGTTTACCGCGAAGCCATTGAATTGTACGATCGCCATTTGTACGAAAAAGGCGCTTGCGTGTATCACATGATTCACGCCGAGTTAGGCGACGAGCTATTTTACAAAGCAATTCACACTTTTGTGCGGGATAACGCTCACCAAACTGTAGAAACGATCGATTTGCTCAGGGCGATCGAAAAAGCCACTGGTCGCAATCTGATGTTCCTGTTTGACCAGTACGTTTATCGCGGCGGTCATCCAGATTACAAGGTTGCTTATTCCTGGGATGGTGACAACAAATTAGCCAAAGTAACTGTCACACAAACTCAGATAAAAGATAGCAAAAAGGACAACGGTAATAGCAAAGATGTCTTCGACCTAAAAATTCCGATCGGCTTCGGTTACAAGCCGGAAGAAGAGGCAGATGATCGAAGTTCTGTAAACCTAAAAACTTTCACAGTGCGAGTATACGAACGCGAGCAAAGCTTCTACTTTCCTCTCGATGAGAAGCCCGCATTTATCAGTTTTGATGTTGGCAATAAATACTTAAAAACTGTCGTTTTAGAGTATGGAGTTGCCGAATTAAAAGCTCAGTTGCAGTTTGACCCTGACCCGGTTTCTCGGATTTATGCCGCCCAAGCTTTGGCGAAAAAGGGAGGATTGGAAGCTGTCAAAACGCTGTCAGAAGTTCTCAAGAAAGAGCCGTTTTGGGCTGTGCGCGCCGAAGTAGCCGGCCAGTTGGTAGACATTAAACTTGACCAAGCTTTTGAAGGTTTAGCAAGTGGTTTGAAGGATAAAGATGCTAGGGTTCGCCGCGCGGTGGTGAATGCGTTGGGTAAAATCAAGACTCACGAGACTTATAAGGCGCTGAGGTCGATCGTCGAAAAAGGCGACGCCAGCTATTATGTAGAAGCGGCCGCAGCTAGTGCTATGGGCTCGATCGCAGGGGCGAATCCCGACGAAAAACCGACGGACGAACAGGTACTCAAAGAGTTAAAATTGGTTTTGAAAGAGCGTCAGGGCTGGAATGAGGTTGTGCGATCGGGTGCTATTGCCGGTTTGGCGCAAATGAAAACTTCTGAAGATGCGCTGAATCTAATTTTAAAATATACAGCCATCGGTACTCCGCAAGCTTTGCGCTTGGCTGCAATTCGCTCTTTGGGGACAATTTCAACAGGTCAAACTAAGATCAATTTAGAACGAATTTTGCACCGATTGGCAGAATTATCTAAAGAGACTTTTTTCTTGACTCAAGTATCTGTAGTAGTGGCTTTAGGACAGATGGAAACTCGCAAAGCCATTCGGATTTTGCGTTTTTTAGCTGACCAAACTCCCGACGGCCGCGTCCGTATGATGGCTGATGAAGCCGTACAAAGAGTGCAGAAAAATGCTGGTTCTGATGCAGCGGTGAAGCAGTTGCGCGAGGAATTAGACCTGGTGAAAAAGGATAATCAGGATTTGAAGAGTCGGATGGAAAGTTTGGAGGCTAAGGGGAAGAAAGATTAGGCCTAAAACCGCATACCGGCGCAGATAGAGGCCGATTTGGGCGATCGGCTTTTATCTGCGTGTCGGTAGAGGATTGCGCGAGATTATTGCAATAATATTATTTTTCAGCCGCAGTGCATTTTAATTTGCTATTTTCAAAAGAGGGGAAAGCGAAATATGTCTATTCTCGACTTTGTTGTCTAAAATAGTGAATTATCAAGAATCAGCAGTGCAGTTTTTATTGTTTAGTTGGCAACTATTAATCAAGTTGGATCAGCTTTTACACAAAAAAAAATGTAGGAATTATGAGTATACAAACCGCTGTATTGCTAGAACAATCGGGAGTAATTCCCTATCGCATTCAAGACGGACAAATTGAAGTAATGATGATTACTTCTTCAACGGGTAAGCGTTGGGTGATTCCTAAAGGGTTAATTGAACCTGACATGACTCCCCAAGATTCCGCCGCCAAGGAAGCTTGGGAAGAAGCAGGTTTGTTGGGTAAGGTATTCCCGGATTTGCTAGGAACTTACGATTATCAAAAATCTGGTTATACTTGTCATGTAGAAGTATTTTTACTACAAGTACAGACAGTTTTGGAGAATTGGCCGGAAGCTAGCAAGAGAAAGCGGCAGTGGGTAAGTATTCCTAAAGCAATTAAGCGGGTTAATGAACCGGAACTAAAACTGATTCTTGCGGATTTGTCAGGTTTGTAGTGAGGACTTTAGTCCTGATTAACTCAAAGATAGAGAAAGGACTGAAGTCCAGGTTTGTAGTGAGGACTTTAGTCCGCAGTAACTCAAAGATAGAGAAAGGACTGAAGTCCTTACTACAAACCTATGACTTTAGTCCTGATTAACTCAAAGATAGAGAAAGGACTGAAGTCCTTACTACAAACCTATGACTTTAGTCCTGATTAACTCAAAGATAGAGAAAGGACTGAAGTCCTTACTTATGACTTTAGTCCTGATTAACTCAAAGATAGAGAAAGGACTGAAGTCCTTACTACAAACCTATGACTTTAGTCCTGATTAACTCAAAGATAGAGAAAGGACTGAAGTCCTCACTACAAACCTATGATAGTGGTGTAAAAATTTTCACGTTAAGCGTTAGCTGACAGAAAAGGAATGCTTTCGGCTAAGTTATCCTTAACTTCAATGCCCTGTTTTCTCGCCCAAAATTGGCTGAGAAAATGAATTTGCCGCAAGCCAACAACTAAATTCAAACCTGGTACAAACATCCACCAAACTGTTAGCGGTTCTTTGATTCCTTCTTGGCGGTACAATTCGTTAACTGTGTTGTAAAGTTTGAACTGCACGATCTAAATCCAAGCAATCCCTACGAAGGAAAACCAACCAAACCATCCGGGAACATCGGGATCGAATATCCGCAAAGCTTGGGGAATGGCTACTCCTAAAACAAAGGGCAATAAGCAAAGTGTCCCCGACCAACCTTTGCCGTTATAACTCCGCAATTCTTCTTGAATAATCCATTTGTACCAGCCGTAATATAGCAGTAAGCTGACTACTGAGAGCAAGATTACTCGCCACAAAATTCGTGGCTTTCCTAAGAGTTTTTCGGACATTTTTTAGATGTAAGATATGAATGGCTTTATTGATTATATTAACATTTGTTAATTATTGCAAAATTGCTTCTCTGATCGATCGCGCGGTTGCAGGGGCCAGCAGCACACCGTTGCGGTAGTGGCCGCTAGCGATGAAAACCTTGCTGTTACCGGGAAGCACTTCGATAATTGGGGCCGATCGCCTTTCGGGACGCGGGCGCAATCCTGACCATTTTCTGAGGATTTCAGCTTCTGCTAGGGCCGGACAAAGTGCGATCGCCCTTGCCATCACTTTCTCCAACATATCAGCATTCGCCTGAATTTCCCCGCCATTTTCGGAAAACTCCACCGTCGCCCCCACCCAATATTCTTGATTTGCCAAAGGCACAATGTGAACGTCATCGCAAGTAATTACTGGCGTAAAATCTGGGTTTCCTAAAGGATTTGGCGATCGCAAATGCAGCGCTTGTCCCAACACCGGGCGAATGTCAATCAATTGATTTAAGGATGCAGTGACAGCCGCAGAACCCAAACCAGCGGATACAATTAGTCGATCGAACTCGCCACTAGCAGCAATGGCTGATCCTGCAACTTCCACCCCAAACTCAAAAATCACGCCATTTTGTGCAGCAGCATCCACCAAAGCCAAAGTTAGCGCCGTTGGATCGATTTGCCGGTCTTGAGGTGAATAAATTGCTGCAATAGTGCGATCGTTTAAATCCAGATGAGGGCAAAAATCGCGCACTTTTTCCACATCCCAAATTTCCAACTCCCAACCTTGAGACTTGCGAGTTGCTGCTAGCTTTTCCCACTTACTTAAATCTTCTCCCTCCGAACAAAGCATCAAAATTCCCTGTCTGTTAAACAGAATTTTTCGCCCTGTCATTGATTCCAATTCAGGAATCAAAGTTTCGTAGCGCTGAAGGCTAGTTTCCCTCAATTTCCAACTTCTACCCTTAGTTTTGTGGCTAATAACTCCCATCAAAACTCCGAGGGCTGCACCTGTAGAACCCTGTGCCGGCGGCTGTTTGTCGAATACAGTGACTTTCAGTTCGGGATAGTGGCTGAGTTCAAAGGCGATGGAAGCCCCGATAATACCGCAACCAATAATTGCAATGCGAATCATTTAATTTTAGATTTTAGATTTTAGATTTTAGATTTTATAGAAGAAGACCATGAAGAAGACAGGGCGGTTAGAAATCGCGTCTATACAAACAAAACCCGCCTCCGCGGGTTGAAGAACGGGCAGTAAAAATTATGTTTTACGTTATTTTCTTTACACCGCGGAGGCGGACTTTGTTTGTGTAGGCGCGGTTTCAACCGTACGTCCGATCTACAGCGATTAGGCTTTAGGAATTAGCTGCAAGAAGGTATCGAAATCATTCACAGCTTTGCGATAGCTAGCCGTGACTTTCGCATAGTCATTCGCTTTAGCAGCGTTGTCAATCTCAACCAAATCAGCAAACAAACTCTTGGTCAAGTCAACAGCTTCTTGTTGAGATTTTGGTAATAAAGTTGCAGATACGCTTTTCATGGTGCCGCGCAAGTCGCCCATAGGCCCGTGAATGTAAGTTACGGTATCAATCCAATTTCTGTTTTGAATTAGGGTTCCTAAGTTGTCCATGCGCGATCGAAATTCTGTCAGAGTAGGAACAGAGCGCTGAATTTGCTGGATCTGGGCTGCTGTGTAAGTCGTTGGAACTTTTGCTTCGACACTACTGCAACTAACGAGAAATGCCATCAGAAATGACATCATTAAGGCAAGAATTGAACGGGGACGAATCATGTCGATTTTAGATTTTAGATTTTAGATTGCTCGTTGCGATCGCGCGGACAACGCCCCTACAGAAAGCTCGTTCCCAAGCTCTGCCTGAAAACGCAGACTTTTTGGCTGTGCCTCGCACGGCCCCAGCACCGAAAGTTAGGTACAACAATTTATTTTACCTCTTTTTGGCGCAGAAACGCGATCAGAGCATCACTAACTTTTTCTGACCAATGTTCTTGAGGATAATGCGCTGCTTGTTCTAGTGTGACTAACTCTGCATTTTGCATCGAAGCGACTAACTTTTGAGCTGGTTCCACACTCAGCCAAGGGTCTGTTAATCCCCATACAAATAAGGTTGGTCGAGTCCATCCTTTCCAGCCGGATTCAATTTCTGCCATTGACTGTGGCAATTGAATATTGCGAACAGTATTCATGAGCGATCGCCCTGCCTCCGAACTCTTCAGAAACGGGCGGCGATAAACATCTAAGTCCTTGTCTGATATGATCTGGCGACAACCGCCTTCGAGGGTTCTGTCAACCAAAAGTGGGTCTTGGGTAATCATATCGCCAATGAAAGGCAGTCCAAATTGCTGCATTTTCCAAGGCAGTTTTATGTTTCCTGAAAAGGGTGTATTTATGACGGCTAAACCTGTCTCTTATACACATCT
>PVWI01000273.1 GCA_003003725.1 filamentous cyanobacterium Phorm 6
GCCCCAGACGTAGAAGCTTTAATCCAAGGGCGAATGATTGCAGCAATAGTTTGGCGAACGTTTAATCCGGGAGAACAATATGCACTTTATCCAGCCGATAATTCTAATATGCCCTTGATGAAACCTAAGCAAATGAGCTTGTTTCCAGAGTCAGGTCAATTAGAACTGCCCCTGGTAATTTTAGATAAAGTTTTGATAAAAGCTTGGGCTAGGTGCGAATTGTGCCAAATGGTGAATGAGCCTGAATCATTAGAGGCTTTGTCGCAATTAACAGTCTGGAAAACAGAGGCATTACAGCAAATTCTCCAGCAGCGTCCTTATATTTTTGTAGCTTACCTGCGGGTTTATTTGCTACCTCAGCCGCTGGAAATTCCTGTGCAATCTAGCGGCAATTTTGTATCTTTGCCAAAGTCTCTAAATGTTACTGATTCAACGCCAGTGTTGAGCGAGTCTATCTTTGCCAAACGCCGTCAACAACTGGAAAAACTAGAGCCTCCCGAACATCCAGAATTGGAAGAGTTGCAAAGTGCATTAGTGCATTTATCCACCACCAACCCAAAAGCCAAACAACTAGACGCAGAAATCAAAATGTTTCTAGGTTGGTCGGAAAAATTACCCACAACACAACCAGACTCGGATTTAGCATGGATAAGTGCGATCGCACAAATCGGCAACTCTAGCGACGGTAATACATTTGAAAAATTAGTCCGCCAAAGTTTAGTCAAGCTAGGATTTGCCAATTCTAACACTAATCCGAAAGCTAGTCTCAATCCAGAATCAACAGGCGGCGCTGGTGGTTTAGACTTTTATTGCGAGACTCCCTATCCAGTAGCGGGAGAGTGCAAAGCTAGCAAACATGAAAGTGTACCTAATAGTGTAACGGCTCAACTAATTCATTTAGGTTTGACTCACTTGGGTCAAGATAAGTTCGATCGATCGGTTAAAATTATTTTGGCTGCTGGGCCATTAACTAATCCAGCTAATCAAGCAGCTATTGGTAGTAAAATGAATGTAATTCGCCCGGAAACATTGCAAAAATTAGTTGAACTGAAAGCTAAGCAACCAGGTTCGATCGATCTATTACAATTAAAACCTTGTTTGGAAAAACAGCCGTTTGGTGAGGAAGCCGATGCTAAGGTTAATCGCTATATTGATGATGTGCGGGAAAAGCTTAAAGTGCGATCGTACATAGTTCAGCTAGTAAAAGACTTTTTGGAAAGAACAAGATCCGAAAATGTTGAGCTTAATCAGCTTCACGGTGCTTATTCAATGTCTAACCCACCCAAACAGTTGTCCCGCGAAGAGTTGCACGAAATTTTATTAGAACTTTCCTCGCCATTGACGGGTTTTTTAGGGCGAATTAAAGGAGAGAGCTTGGGGCGCGATCGCTTTTATTTCCTGCGCGATTTACTGCTAAATGATTGAGATAGCTGCGCCGCACGTACTCGATCCAATATCCTACACAGTATCAGGATCTACGCCCAATTCCCGTAACCTCGCCGCCAATCTGTCAGCGCGTTGACGCTGCTCCTGGGCGCGTTGACGTTCGATTACAACTTGTTGCTGTGATTCCTGCAACTGAGCTCGTTCTGCCTTCACTAACTCCTCCACCAATGGTGGATTCAGTATTTCATTCACTGATAAAACCAAATCTGGAAATACCACAGACACAATTTCCTCACCAGGCAAGAAATCTGTGTAAGTGTAACCATCTTCACCTTCAATCAATGCAAAAAGCCTAATTTTTTGCTTGCCAAGTTTAGGGTCAACAATGCAATATTCCGGCACGTTAGCTTGTTCGTACTCTCCCCGTTTGATCACGTAATCTGCGCGCCGATCTTGGCTCACTACTTCTACCACTAACAGTGGCTTTTCATCAAAATCGAGGATACCTGCACCGGGCCTAGCAGCAGCTTGTTCCAAAAGACTTTGAGTGCAGACAACTACATCGGGAATCCGAGATTTATCTTCATCGGTTCTCACTCCAAGATTAGTTTTTACTACTAAGTCGAGATTGTGAGCCGCGAGGTAATGCTGGATTTTGTAAACTAAATATTCGCAAATTTTGATGTGTAAAACTGTGGCTGTTGGCATCGGGATTAATTTGCCTTTGTACAGTTCGTATTGTACATCAGGATCTCCTTCATAAACTCGGTATTCTTCAAAGGTTAAAGTCGGAGAAGTATCCGTTTGCTTTTCTTCTAAAATTGGGGCGATTGATTGAGACATGGATTTTGGTATGAGTTTACTTTTATATAGTTTCTATTGTAGATCGGATTACCATTTGGGCGATCGCCTCAACAAGGCTGTAGCGGCCTCACTGTCGAGAGGTTTCGAGAAAAAGTACCCTTGACCGTACTCGCAGCCGATCGCCCGCATTTGAGCCAATTGGACGGCGGTTTCGACACCTTCTGCGACTACCTCCATCCCCAAACTGCGGGCCAGCATGACGATCGCCCGCACGATTTCCAAATTTTCGCCCGCTTCCCCGACGCGACTGACAAAAGAGCGATCGACCTTCAAAATATTAATCGGGAATCTGTGCAAATAACTCAGAGACGAATAACCAGTACCGAAATCATCAATACACAGCCCAATCCCCAACTCTCTCAACTGCGAAAGCATCGCCGCCGCCGCTTCCCCATCTTCCATCACCACAGTTTCAGTAATCTCCAACTTCAAACAGCGAGCATCAACACCCGTTTCCAGCAAAACTTGCTTAATTTGCTCGATCGACTCCGGCTCCGAAAACTGCCTCCCGGAAAGATTTACCGCTACTGTCAACCGCGAATTTCCGGCAGGTAAATTCAAACTCTGCCACTTAATAATTTGGCAGCAGCTTTCGTTCAAAACCCACAAACCCAAAGGCGTAATTAACCCAGTTTCCTCCGCCATCGCAATAAATTCCATCGGGGAAACTAAACCCCGTTCCGGGTGCAGCCAGCGCACCAGCGCCTCAAATCCGATAACTGAGCCAGTTTTCAAACAAACGATCGGCTGATAATAAACAGTAAAAGGACATTCCAATGTAGGAGGAGCAAATTGCGATTTAGGACGTTCCAATTTCCAGTCAATTTCGCATATCGGCGAGTTTTCCGCCGCCGGGCCTGCCAAATTTACGAGCGGATAGGTGAGATTCAATTCTTCAATTGACTGGCGCAAATCGTGTTCCAAGTGCATCAAAGCCACAGCTCGATCGTGCATCGCACTCGTAAACACTTCGTAGCGAGCTTTTCCGAGAGCTTTGGCCCGGTACATTGCAATATCAGCATCGCGCAAAATATCTCCCGGCCACTGATATTCGTCGGTACTCAAAGCAATGCCGATGCTAGCAGTAATTAAAACTTTATTACCTTCCAAATTCAGCGGCCGTTCGATCGCCCTGAGAATTTCCTTTGCAAGGGCTTTCGCCTCATCAACACCTTGAATTTCCTCCAGCAAAATCACAAACTCATCTCCCCCCAGACGAGCGGCCGTATCGCCCGATCGCAAACAAGTCAAGAGACGGCGAGCCACAGCCACCAACAGGCGATCGCCCGTGCGGTGTCCCTGGCTGTCATTAATCACCTTAAACCTGTCCAAATCCAAAAACAGCACCGCAAACTGATAACTCGGATGCCGTTTGACGCGAGCAAAAGCTTGGCCCAACCTATCAGTTAGCAAAGCCCGGTTCGGTAACTCCGTCAGCGCGTCATGCAAAGCATCGTGCAGCAATTGGTCTTCAGCCACCTTGCGCTCAGTCACATCGTGACAGTTAACCACAATTCCCCGCACCGAAGGTTCGTCGAGCAAATTCGTCGCCACCGCTTCCAATATGCACCAGAAACCGTCCTTGTGCCGCACTCGGTATTCCGCTAATCCCAAGCCAACTCTCGGCATTTGGATCACACCTTTGAACACTTGAGCCACCATCGGCAATTCATCGGGGTGAATCAAGTCAAATACAGAGCGGCCGAGCACTTCCGCCGTCGGGTAGCCCAAAATCCGCTCTTGGGAAGGAGAGACATAGCGACAAAAGCCTTTCTCGTCGAGAATTATAATAATGTCTCTGGCATTTTCAATTAGCGATCGAAAACGCTTCTCGCTTTGTCGCAGTTCTTGTTCCGTGCGCTTGCGATCGGTAATGTCGGTATTCATGTAAATCAGACCGACAATTGTCCCTGTGGGATCTTTAATCGCATCAGCCCGCAGCAGCACTTGCAAAATTTCGCCACTTTTAGTGCGGTTGGTAACTTCACCAGACCAAGAATAACCCCGGGCGATCGTGTCGAGGATCTCCGAGGCGACTGCGGAGTCGGCAAAAACTGCCGATATACCTCCAGCGAGTTTAAATTCCTCTGCGGTATCCCATTCAAATAGCTGAGAAAACGCTGGATTTTGATAGATGTGAGTGCCCGAAACATCGCTGATCCCGATCGCATCGCTCGAACTTTCCACCGCCTTCCGAGTCAGCACCAGAGCTTCTTCTGCCCGTTTGCGCTCGGTAATGTCTATCCCTACCAGACAAGCTGCATTCCCCCGATCGTACTTTTGAGCCACAATCAAATAGTGTCCCGCCGACTGTCCGTCGTCCGTTTTCACCTTCGCGCTGAGTTCTTTAACCCCTTCTGTAGCGTCGCCAGCAAAAAACTCCACCACAAAAGAATGAAAATCAGAGCTAGCACCGAGAAAACCGATATCTTGACCAACAAAAGCCGACGGCGGCAAACCGTGCAGTTTGGCTAAGTGGCGGTTGACCCCCAAATAGCGCAAATCCGAGCTAATCCAAGACACTGTTCCCGGAACGGCTTCCAAAATAGTTTGCAGTTGGTCGTTAGCTTGCTGCAATGCTTCCTGCACTTCGATGCGTTCGGATAAGTCGGACTGAGTTCCGACGAAGTGAGTCAGATTACCGCTGTCGTCTCGCAGGGGAGATAGCGATAATTTATTCCAAAAAGGAGTGCCGTTTTTGCGGTAATTTTTGATTGTTACCTGCAATGCTCGACCTTCGCGCAAGGCGTCGCGGATTTTAGCTACCGTAGTTCGATCCGTATCAGGGCCTTGCAAAAATCGGCAGTTGCGCCCCAAGATTTCATCGGCTGCGTAACCTGTGATCCGTTCAAAGGCCGGATTGCAATAAATTATCGGACAATCGGGTGCATTGGAGTCAGCAATGACAATGCCGCTGCTAGTAGCTGCCAAGGCTCGATCACGCAGCCATAGTGCTTCTGATGCAGTATGGCGATCGGCTGCGTCCCCCACTCCACCTAAATTAGAAATTGACTGGTTATCTCGATTTCCCATCAGCCAAACTTTCAAGCAAACCTTTACAATTTCCGAGTTGTTTCTTACTTTAGCGTTTTTCTGGGTGCCCGCCACGTAAATTGTATCTTGGCGTTAAAATACGCAGGATTTCACTAAGCGTTGTGATACCAATTTCATAAAGTAGCGCTAGATATTATCCCCCACCCCCCAAAACATCGGGGGGGGGCTAAGACTTCATCAGCACATTTTTATAAAAATAGTATTGGTTGTCTTTTCTACTGTTGGTGTTGCGCCATGAAAAAAAGCACATCTTCGCGATCGCGCATTGAAAAATCCTGAATTTCTCCCCCATCAAAACGAACAAGGATCAAAATCCGAGATGAAAAATGGCAGAAAATAAGTTAAACTTAGATGAGAACGGTTGAATCAAGATATCTAATGTGGCAGCGACACCCTTGGCCCGAAACAATTGAAGAGGCGATCGCCATTCAAGAACACCTCCGGCCATTGGTAATTACCGAAAATCAACTTGAGACAGTTCGGTATGTCGCAGGCGTAGATGTCGGCTACAACAGTGCAGAGGACGTATCGCGCGCCGCTGTAACAGTTCTGAGCTTTCCCGACTTGGAATTACAGCCTGCTGCTGTAGTTCGCAGTCCAACTACCTTTCCTTATGTTCCCGGTTTCCTGTCTTTTCGAGAAGTGCCGGCAGTCCTCGACGCTTTACAAAATATCAGTTTGAGACCAGACTTGATATTGTGCGACGGTCAAGGACTAGCTCATCCCCGCAGGTTCGGTCTTGCCTGCCATTTGGGCGTTTTGACAGGGATTGCGACGATCGGAGTTGCCAAAAATCGATTTATCGGAGAACATTCAGAAGTAGGACTCGATCGGGGCAGTTGGCAGCCCTTGCTGCACGAGGGATCAACCGTAGGCGCAGCGCTAAGGACGCAAACAGGCGTAAAACCGATTTATGTATCGATCGGTCATAAGGTAAACTTGATAAGTGCGATCGAGTATGTCCTGTGCTGCGCCCCGAGATATCGCTTGCCAGAAACAACTCGATCGGCAGACCAACTAACATCTCCGATAATTGGCAAGCCCGGAAGGCATCAAAAAAATGAAAAGTAAAAAGACCAAAAAAACATCTCTCTTTAGACTTTTAATTTTTGAGGTGTAGCCACCCGAGTCCAAAAATCCTCTGAGTCGATCGCCAATCAATTTTCGGTTCCATCCTGCCAGCGAACTAAAGAATGACTATACCTGAGAAAGAGGTATAAAAGTTGGAGGGTTTGTAGAATGATTGAAAGACAGTAACCTGCTTAAACTTTGACGGATCTAACAGAGAGTGTCCGGGCGTGAACTATTTTTAGTTCACATTTGTGAAAAATCAGAAAAAAAACAAGGAGACAGTCATGGCTGAGAAAAGCAAACGCGGATTCGCATCTATGGACGCAGAAAAACAGCGCGCAATTGCTAGCAAAGGCGGAAAAGCTGCACACGCGAAGGGAACTGCACACGAATTCACTTCCGAAGAAGCCAGAGAAGCTGGTCAAAAAGGCGGCGAAGCTGTCAGCAGAAATCGGGAACACATGGCTCAAATTGGTCGCGAAGGCGGCCGGAAAAGCCGCAAAAGCGAAGCTAGTTAAGTCTGTGATAACTTCGCACAGTGGCTGAAATATCCGACACTGTGGGATTCTTAAGACGTTCTGAAGCTGTATTGAGGATAGAAATGTTTGTAAGCTTGTATCGCCTGCAAACATCAGTCTATTTCTCAAAAAAAGTCTATCCGATCGCAAAAAGCCCCGAATTCGGGGCTTTTTTGTTTGGTAAGACAAGATATTTTCTGATCCGAATACAGTTCGCGATCGCAATTTTGACCTCAGAAACCGGGTTTCTTGGTAGATTTCTCGTTACCAAACCCAAAACTCGTAGAAACCGCGTTTCTTGGTAGATTTCTCGTTACCAAACCCAAAACTCGTAGAAACCGCGTTTCTGGGCCCAGGCGCATCAGCCCGGAAACTCTCTGAAGTCTTGATATAAATAAGTAAGATTTTTATATATTTCAGGAAACCATAGAACATGACAAACCAGCTCAATTTAACATGGACAGAGGCTGGGGTGCGTCAAACTCAGACCATTCAAAACGGACAGCCGACCAAAAATCCGGGAACCGTAAGGCTAGGGCGCGATCCAACCAAGTGCGATGTAGTATTTTCGCATTCCTCAGTATCGGGGTTGCACGTCGAAATATTTTTTAATCAGGCATTGCAGGAGTATGTAGTGCGGAATTTGCGCGAAAGCAATCCGCCGCTGGTAGACGGAAAAATTCTGGCATCGGGCGAAGCAACATTGACTTCGGGAAGCCGCATCCATTTAGGCCAAGTGCAAATCGACGTAGTTTCGGTATCTGCGACTGCGGTTCCAATTCCACAGACTGTTTTGCTTTCCGCGCCTGTGGTGCAAAGTTCTTCCCCGCCGACGGGGCCTTCAAGCTACGGTTTGCAGTGTCCCAAGTGCAGTCGAGTTTCGCCTTACGCACAGTTGAGTGCGGGATGTCCGTGGTGCGGGACTTCTTTGGCGGCGGCGGTGAGTGTGGTGCTCTCTCCTTGAGAATTTCAAAAAGAAATAATCGGACGATCGCCCGATCGACAATCAAACATCGCTAATGCTAGGATTGTGCCTCCCGCAACTAATTTTCGCCGGGACACTCCTGAACACATCAACAGCCAAAAAACCAATTTTTTAAATCTGATTGAGGTTTTGAACGAAGTAAAGAGATTCAGAAACCCGATTTTGTCATTCCCGATTGCATTCAATCCAAAATCTCAAATCGTATCTGTCAAATTCAAAAATCTTTTTTCGCCGAAAGCTCAAAGCCTACGGCTGATGTTTAAAAAATAAGCATGAATCCTCAACCCTTGCGCCTGCGACTGACTTGGAAAGATAGAGTATCGGGGGATTCTCGCTCCCCGATACTCGACTTGCCGATTGCATTGGGACGAATTTTTGAAGCTATGCCCGCCACAATCAACAGGGAACAAGTTTCTCGGATTGCCCTCCAAAGCAGCCAAGTTTCTCGCTTCCACGGAGTGATTGCGAAGGAAGGAAACAGTATCTTAGTCACTGATACGGGCAGTCGCAACGGTATTTTTGTCAACGGTGTTCGCCAAACCCGCTGCATTCTGGCAAACGGTGATATGTTGCAAATTGGGCCCTACGCGATCAGCATTTCATTTGCTATTAATTCGGCAGAAACCCAGTCTGTTAATTCTCACATTTTCTTTAACCCGCAGACCAATGGGCCAGACCCCGCGTTGGGGCCACAAATCGTTTCGCCGCTTCCTCAAACAGGGAGCATAGGAGAATTTCCGCCGATCGCATTTTTGCAGGCGAATCAAGTGACAATGCGATCGATCCAATCG
>PVWI01000049.1 GCA_003003725.1 filamentous cyanobacterium Phorm 6
CAAACTCAACCTTTGTTTTATTAGGCTGATGATTAGAAGGCTTGCACCCTCTTCTTAGATGTCAAATGGGTTCTATAGAGTTTTTGAAAGACTATGACACCCCAAGTTTTAACTACAAAGAATATATACAAATTTCCCCGATTAATCAAATTTTTAGTAAAACAGGCTGTTCTGGGAAAATAGATGTTTTACCAAGTAGCTACAAAACTAAAGATTCTGCTCTCGCCAACTTGATCGGTATTCGTGAAAAGCGACTCAATAAGGCTTTGCAACAATCCGATATAGCTAATGATTACGATTATGTACTTATCGATACACCGCCAAGCGCTACTACAATCACTAGCAATGGACTCTATGCAGCTCAATATGTCGTTATCCCATCCCAGATGGAATATCTTTCAGTCTATGGCATCAGAACCCCAATCGGACGAGCTAAAGAAGTTCAAGAGGAAATGGGAAAGCGGGGAGCTATTCTGGGAATAGTACCAATGATGACAGAAAAAAATGTGAAAATTCATACTACAATTAGGCAGTCAGTACAGCAAAGATTTCAGGGACTCACGATTCTGCCAGAAATAAAGAGAGCTGCTGCTGTTGGTCAAGCATCTCAAGTACGCCAGCCTATTTCTTTGTTTGCTGAACATAATAAAGGAGCAGCCGAAGTTGCAACGCAATTCTCAGCATTAACCCAACAGATAATGATAAGAATCAATCAGATTGAAAGTTCAGTAGGAATGTAGAAATGGTAAAATTTTATAAAGGGATTGAGAGTCAGCCTAGCCTTGTGGTTTTAAATCAGATAGAGGTTTCTCAAGAAAAATCGGGAACTTCAAAGTCTGATTTAAAAAAAGTTTCCGAAAGCTTGAAGGTGTGGGAATTTAACTTAGCCCTGCCAATCGTTTGTATTACTGATGAGGAAGACAAATACCACTTGCTAACAGGGCTACCAATCTATGAAGCAGCAGTTGAAGCAGAGCTTGAGCGAATTTGGGTATTTCTAATTGCAGCCAAACAACCAGAAGTAGAATCAGCGATTGAACAAGCACTTTTGCAGTCAAAGCTGAATGAAAGAGTTGTTGAGCCTCAAGACGTTACAGATTTCTTGGATTTTATTAACAATCCAAAATCTGACCTTACCTCAATCCCTGGAGTCAAAGATGGATACGCAAAGCTGATCCGCGATAAGCGTGTTTACAATTCTCTGGAAGATATGCAGAAAAAACTAGGTGCTAAGCGCGGCTTAAATTGGCTAAGAGCTTACAAGCAATCAAAAAGCTAAGCTCGCCAGTTCTTGAAGTTTTGAGAAGTGCGCTCGCCCCAAACCTCAGTTCACCAAAAGTTCGATCGCCCTCAACCCCTCAAATCTCGCCATTAACCTGCAATTGATGCACTTTGTCCGCCAACTCTTGGCGACTTTCCTTGTCGAGTGCATCAATTGCCAGCATTCCCAAATACACGACTTCCTTCTGGGTTAGTCTGGTCGCTAGGGCTTGTTTTTGAATGACTTCCTTAATCACGGAACTGACCGCGATCGCCGTATTAGTTTTTGCCACGAAGAATAATCAACTATAAATAACTTTCCTTGATGTTAGCATCCTAGGTTAGATTAAGTACGATAATGTTTGACGATGCACAGTTAATCATGCTATAGTGTAAAAAATAAAAAAAAGCGATCGCCTCACGTCTGGACAACTAAGGTCGATCGACCTACTCTTCCAAAACCTCAACCAAATCCTCAATCATCACATCAAAAGTTCGAGCTAATTTCCGCAACAAAGTAAAGTCAACCGTTGTCAGCCCTGGACAACGAGCATAATGCTTCACCGTGTTGTACACAACACCAGAACGTTCTGAAACTTCCTTAAATGTCCAGCCTTTCTCGGCGGCTAGTTCTCTGACTTTAATTCTAACTAAACCCATGCTTGACAATGGGTGCTATAACACCTTACAATAAATTTATCTAAAAAGCCGATCGCCCCCCGGCCTCTAAAACTAAAGGGCGATCGTCTTTAAAACTTACATAGACAGTTACTAGCTGTCTTAAACACCTACCAGACTTATTTACAATCAGAATAGGCACTTACCATGATATCAGATACTCCGAGAAAATCATCGGCGATCGGCGAATCAAAAATTATCCACAAATCTCCCATCCTGCATCCGCTGGCGAGATTCGTCACAGAAGACACAGTAGCACTGCTGTTCAACATCTCAAGACAGGACATTTACCGGATAGAATGCTGTCGCTACATGGTGTATGTCCACGCCAAAGGCATCAGTCGGTTTGTCAGCTACGCCGATTTTCCCCCAATTTTAGAAGTCAATCCCCCTTCCCTTCAAGATTTTGGCCGGTGGTACAAGCGCTGGAAAAGCAAGCAAGCACCCGGATTTTGGACTAAATTTTATACGCACAACTTCAAAGCGGCTGTTTCAGTTGACGGCTTGTTTGAGTGGGGAAAATTGGTAGCTACGGTTAAATTGGTTATTTCTGCTTCCGGGCTGCAACAGCTACGAGATGTTTATGCCGCAGAAAAAGATTTGATGGAAAGATTTTAAAGTGCGATCGGACGAGCAACTGCGAAAATGGGCACAGGCACAATTAAAAATGTCAAACTAAATATAGAGAAAAGTTTTAATGGCTGAGAATACCGTGAAAATAGACATCTCATTTCAATCACTGCTGGCAGCAATTTCGTCACTGGAAATTGCAGAAAAACAGAAGCTTTGGGAACTGTTGGAAGCTGAATTATTCCCGGATGAGGAAGATTCTCCTGAAAATATTGCTGAAATTGAGGCCGCCCGTGCTGATTACAAAGCCGGTGATTACATCACGTTTGACGAATACACGACTCAACGGGCAAGAAAGTCAACATGACTTATACAATCATTATACCCAAAACTGTGCAAAAGCAGCTAGATGCCTTGCCCGATGATGTCTACGAACGTATCGCTATCAAAGTCCAGGAACTTGCCGAAAACCCGCGGCCAGATGGAGTTGTTAAACTAAAAGGTTATGAAAATGAATACCGTATTCGCAGGGAGTGATTATCGCGTTCGTTATGAAATAGAAGATCAAGAGATCACGATTCTGCTGTTGCAATGCAAACATCGGAAGGACGTTTATAGAGGAGGTTGATTCCTCACCCACGATCTCACCGCAGTTGGCAATATTGTTAGCGGAACTCGACGAGTTAAACGAGGAAGATTCATGAATCGATACAGTATGATCGTCCAATGGTCTGACGAAGATCAACTTTTCCTAGTGACGATTCCAGAATTTGCCGATCGCGTAATCATGCCCTGTACCCACGGCAAAACCCGCGAAGCAGCCATCCGACATGGCGAAGAAGTGCTCGAAATGTATTTAGAAGCTTGGCAGGAAGAAGGTGAACCCATCCCGGAACCTAGCATTCTTCAAATCGCCTGAGTATAATCCCAAGCCGAAAAGTTTGTGAATCGCAGCTATCCTTCTTCGTGAATCGCCTGTTTTCTTTCTCTATTAAACTGAGACAACTAGACGATGGAATTAGACTATTGATGAATTTCTGATTTTACCGATCGCAATTTAACTTTTAAAACACTTCATCCTCTATTCCTACCCACCATTCCCCTAGATTCATTAAATCCTGCTGGATATCGGCAAGTTCTGTCACATATTCTTCAGCAGAAATTTCCGATCGCCTTTCTTGCAATTTTTTCAGCCGCAATTGCACTAACAGCCAAGGTTTAGAAATGCCATCCGTTGCTTCGATATATTTTGCTACGTCTTTGCTGTTCATAGTAATTAGTCATTAGTTATTAGTTATTAGTTATTAGTCATCAGTCATTAGTTATGAGTCATTAGTTATTAATTATTATTTTTTAGACCTCTTGCATAAATCTTCTAGGGATGGGGAAACCGCAGATTAACGCAGATTAACGCAGATGGATTTCAAGATTGTTTGCGATTTTTGCAAGAAATCTACTAATGACTAATGACCAATGACTAATGACTAATGACTAATGACTACCTGTAATCCGAAGTCTGAATATTCTTCAACTTCGCCGCATATTTCATGCCGTATTCCGGGCGGCAGAAGCGATCGATCTGAGACTCAAAAAACGCCCGATTCGCCTTCAAATGCTTCGGATTTGGGTCATCCAAAGGATATAATAGCGCAGTCCGCAAAGCTTGAATCACCCCCGAAGTAACGCAGTACATCGATCGCTGGAACGTCACCCCAATTTGATTCAGGATATCATCTTCGCCGCGACACCGCTGTTTGTAGAAATCCATCAAATAAGGCGGCAGGAAGTGCAGCATATCTTGTGCTAGCAAAGTCGGCGGAATTCCGGCAGTACCTACCGGGAATTTGTCGGCATACAAAACTCCGTAGTGGAAGTCTTTTTGATCGTCGGGAATTTCCCTGGCTTGCGCGTTGTAGGATTTGGTTCCCCGGAACGGCGAAGTGCGGTAAAATATAGCTTCTACATAAGGTAGCGCAGCTTCATACAGCCAAGTGAAACCTTTAGATTTCGGGATTATTTCGTAGGTTTCGCCGTCGATGAGAACGTGGTGGTAAATTGGACGACCTGCGATCGCAAATATGCCATTTGTGATGAAATCCATCGCCTGCGGGACAGTGGTAACTTTGCCTTCGTCGTACAAGTCGGAAACTTCAAAAAACACCGGGGCCATGACTTCCCAAAACAAGCCGAGATTGCTGTAATAAGACATCTGGCGGCACTGTTCTAAAAACATTTCGGGGAATGCTTTGTGCATAGCCAGCATGAACGGGTCTTTTTTGAAGTAAGCTTTAATGGCGCGATCGGCATTAGCTTTGTATTCGTCAGTGTCGAGATAAGGGTCAAACTGATTGACGGGAACGTACATCCCCCGGTGCCAAAGCATCGACCTCATGACCTCTTCGGCAAATTCCATGTTAATGCGATCGTGCCACAAGTGATGAAACAATCGCGGCATTTTCCCAGTTTCTCCCTTCTCCATAAACTCCAAGAGTTCTGGGTGGGCGCTTCCAGTCCCCCGCCAAATCCGCAAATCTGCACCGTCACCTGAATAGTGATTTTGCAAATCTAAATACTCCTGGGGTAAGAAGTATTTAAAGAAGGGAAGCGGGTTTAAAAATACCCGTTCCGCGATGTAAAGCAAATCCCGCCAGTAGAAGTCCATCGGCACCGCATAAGCTTTCCAAATAGCGATGATTTGCATCAGATTTTCCGGCGTATCTGGAATCATCGCGCCGCCAGCTTCCAGCCTGTGAATTACATCTGCAAATTCGTGCTTGGAAGGAGGTAGTTTAGTTGCTGGTTTAGTAGGGGTTTGTACCATTTTTTTTCCTTGGTTTGAGTGAATTTTTAATTATTTTTACTCGTTCCCCAGGCTTGGCCCAGGAACCAGTTAAACGAGTAGAATTTAGTCGTTATTTGGGGAAGCACAACTCAATTCGCGACGCAACCGTAGAGCATGAAAGACACTCAAAATATCATGCTTCCACTCTGGCAATAGCAGTGTCATTGCAATCTCTTCTACAGTATGAATGATGCCAGAAATAATAGCTAGCCAAAGGGGAATTCCACCATAGTTAAAGCCGAAAAGAGCAACAGTAGCAATGAACAGAGTTATTCCCCAAAATTTAGCTGAGTAGGTATGGTAACTGGCTGGTTTACCATATTTTACCAAGTTAACCATCCACCATACCAACTGCACAAAAAGAACAACTAGCAATGGCACTCGAAAGGCAATTACCACATCTCTATGCACCAGCCACGCACTGACAAATACACAGATATAGAAGCAGACATCAGCCCAACTATCAGCTTGACGTAATTGTGCATTGCTGACACCTATGCGTCTGGCAATCACGCCGTCGAAGATATCTGAGAAAAACCCGACTAAGTAACCGATGATGAACCAGACACCGATCGTACCATCAATAGCATCCCATAACAGAAATGGCGCGATCGTAACTCGAAGGGCTACCAGAATACCAGGAATGAATTTCATCATCGGCAGTTAGTTGAGGAACGAAACCCAACACTTTATTTTAGAAGAGTTGGGTTTCGCTATCGCTCTACCCAACCTACAGTATCTACTTAGTCCGCGTAGGCGGATTTCGTTTGTGTAGACGCGATTTCAATCGCCGAGTTTTCCCAAGGATAGCTAATAGCTATTTGGGCATTTCTGTCAGTCGGAAGAGTAGCAACGATCGCATTTGTAGTCGATTCGCTCCACTTCAGCAGCCAAGCGGGTTGAATTCCCAACACAAAAATGATTCCCGCCAAAACCAACGCCGGCATATTTTCGCCAAACGTGACAGCAGGATAGTAAGCCGTGGCATTATCCAACTTCCCAAAACAGGTGCGGTTGAGCAAAATTACAAAGTAAACTGCTGTTAAACCAGAGGCTAGAATGCAGATTAAAGTTTCAATTGGAAAGACTGAAAAACTGCCCTGAAATACTAAAAATTCGGAAACAAAACCTACCAAACCGGGAATTCCGGCGCTTGCCATGCCGCCTAAAACTAATAGGGAACTAGCTGTGGGTAAACCTCGCATTGGGTTCATCAAGCCGTTGAGCACGTCCAAATCCCGTGTGCCGACTTTGGCTTCGATGATGCCTACTAAGTAAAATAGTAAAGCTAAAATTAAGCCGTGGCTGACCATTTGACCGACTGCGCCGATTAAGGCGATTTTCGTGCCGGCGGCGCAAGCAACGAGGATGTAGCCCATGTGCCCGATCGAACTATAGGCTACCATGCGCTTGATGTCTTTTTGGGCGATCGCGCTCAAAGCCCCGTACATCACGCTCACAGTCCCGATAATCGCTAAACCGGGAGCAACAATCGCCCAAGTTTCGGGAAACATCTGCAAGCCGAACCGGATTAAGCCGTAAGTTCCCAACTTCGCCAAAATGCCGCCCAGTAGAATTGCTGTTGCTGGTGAAGCTTCGACGTAAGCATCAGGTAGCCAAGTATGTAGGGGTACTAAGGGAACTTTAATTGCCAACCCAAGTAGCACAATTGTTAACAGTATCAATTGTGTTTTTAAGGATAAATCCTGAGTATGAATCGCACTGTAATCGAAGTTTAAAGAGCCACTCAGCCAAGCAACACCTAAAAATCCTGCTAAAACTAAAAATCCTGAAATAGCCGTGTAGATTAGAAACTTCATAGCAGCGTATTCTCGCTGCTTGCCACCCCAAATCGCAATCAATAGGTAAAAAGGAATTAATTCTAGTTCGTAAAAAAGTACAAACAGCAGTAGGTTTTGAGACATTAAAGCTCCGGCCACACCTGCATTAATTAGCAAAATCAAGGCGTAGTAAAGCTGTGGACGAGCCACCGCTTCGCCAGTGCCATAAATGACTAATAGCGTTAGTAATGAACTTAAAACTAACAGCGGCAAAGATAAGCCATCGATGCCTAAGTTGTAACTTAAACCTAACTGCGGAATCCAAGGCAAATATTCTTGAAATTGGAGTCCTGAATTGGCTTGGTCGAATTGAATCAGCAGCAAGATATTTAACAGGAAAACAGCAGCAGCAAAAGCTGAGGCTATAGAACGCAGGCGCATTCCATTCATGTTTCCGGGTAGGAACCCGACTACAGCAGCGCCCAACGCGGGCAACCAGAGCAAGGCACTAAGCATAATTTAAACGGTTGATAGTTGACAGTTAGCAGTTGACAGTTGACAGTTGACAGTTGAGAGTTAACAGTGAGTTCAAACTAAAAACTCTTGTTTACCCGCCGACAATCAGCGATAAGCGAGCTAACAGTGGCCAGCTTACAATCAGTCCCAAAAGTCCAACTCCGAAGAGAATTGTCAAGGCGTAAAATTGAGTTTGACCATTAACGTTATACTTGAGGCTTTGCCCGCCGAAAACGGTTGCAAAACCGATGAGATTTACGAATCCGTCAACAATATTGCGATCGACCCAAGAGACAATTTGAGCCACTAAACCGACTGCAAATATCACGGTGACGCGGTAAAGTTGGGCCGTATAAAAGTCGTAGGCAAAAAAGTCTTGCACGGCTTGAGAACCAATTCGCACTGGTTTTTCCCATTTCTCGTTCAGGTAAACAAATGCTCCTGCACCGATGCCGATCGCACTTGACAAAACTAACAGTCCGGCCGCAGTATAATTCAAAGTTGCAACAGGTAACAACTGCCACGCTGCCAAAAAATGCGGAACGTGCAAAGTAAAGCCCATTAAAATAGTCATTGGTAAGATGAAAGGCCAGTGAACTTCCGGGGAACGTTCGGTCATTTGCTTTGGTTTTCCACCAAAAACTAAGCCGAAGACGCGCACCAAGCCAAAAGCAGTGACACCGTTGACAAACAAAACTATTCCTAACAAGAAAGGGTGAGTTTCCGAAAGTCCTGATGTGAATTCTTCTAAAGGCCAGAAACATCCGAAGGGCGGAAGTCCAACCAATCCAGCGCTACCCACAAGAAACGAGATTGCGGATATCGGCCGCTTTGACCACAAACCGCCGAGAGCTCGGACATCCTGAGTGATGCTGTTCCAAACTACTGAACCGATGCTCATCACCAACAAACCCATTGCTAAGCTGTAAGCAAAGATTAATGTCAGGGCAGTTTCGGCTTGTCCAGTACCGACGGCGATAAATACTAAGCCCATGTATGAGCTGACTATATAGGAAAGCGTGCGCTTGATGTCGATTTGGGCGATCGCAATTAAGGAAGCACCAACCGCGGTCGCAGCACCTACAATAATAGTTGTCTTTAGTCCGATCGGCGACAAAGCAATCACCGGCTGCAACTTAATCAAAATCCAAGCACCAGTTTCCACAACGACGGTATTCCGCAAAATCGTTGCAGGCAAAGGGCCCTCCATCGCCTCATCCAGCCACAGGTGCAAGGGAAACTGAGCGCATTTGCCCATCGGGCCGGCAATCAAAGCTAAGGCCAACAGCGTCGCTACAGTGGGGTCAAGGTTTGCAGTCTGGGCCCACACAGCCAACTCGTCAAAATTCCAAGTTCCAGCCAGCGGCAGAATTGCGACTACTCCCATCAACAGAAATAAATCTCCCACCCGCTTGGTTAAAAAAGCATCGCGAGCTCCTGTCACCACCAAAGACTGATTGAACCACAGCCCGATTAGCAGGTAAGTTCCCAGAGTTAGGACTTCCAAAATCATGTAACTGAAAAAGAGGGAATTGCACAACACTAAGCCGCACATCCCCGCTTCAAACAGCCCCATCAGGGAAAAGAACCTAGCCCAGCCCCAGTCCATTTCCATGTAACCGATGGCATAAATCTGCGCCAGAAAGTTCAGTCCGGTAATCAAAACTGTCGCCCCGACGGTGACACTAGAGATTTCGACAGGAATGGTTAAGTCTAAACCTGCGACATTCAGCCAGGGAATGAACTGGTGTTGCGCCGGTTGGTTCCAGATAGCTGTGAGGGCGATGACGCCGTGTACGAAAGCGAAGAGTGTGAACATGGCGTTCACATAACCAGATGGTCTTGGCCCCGTGCGACGGGTGACAGCCGGAAACCACAGCATCGACAGAACTCCGCCGATAAGTGGATAGCAAGGTATTAACCAAACGGTCTGGAGTAGGATTTGAGCCATTGGCATTACCTGTAAATGTTACAAAACTTTAAAAATCTGAGAATAATGTCGATCGCGCTGACTACAGTAGTGGAAAGCCAGAACCTAAGAATTATAGGCTATTTTGGCGTCAGTCTTCTAGTTACTGATTGTTTTGAGACTAGGCGCTTCCGCAGATGCTTATTAATTTTATATTAACTATTACGTTAAATTTTCATATTTCTGATTCAGCATACTTATACATACCTATAAAATAAACTTATAGGTATGTATAGGGGGGATTGTAGGGACACGGCAGTGCCGTGTCCCTACAAGAAGGACACGGCACTACCGTGTCCCTACTGACCTGAAAAGCTGTATGTTGTAAAATCTTAAAACCGCTCAATTTCCCAAGCTGCTAAAGGAAGTTTGGCTTGGCGCTGTCCGATCGCCCTTGCTCTCACATTCATTAGACCGATCGGCGTATTGAACAACTCTACCAGATCGGCGCGGGCGATCGCACTTTTAGCAGCAATCGGTAATTCCTTTAACAGCCACCTAGCCAGCCGATACAAATATTCTCCTGTTGTAAATTCTCGCATCAAATCGACGCCGTGGAGTTCGTGCAAGTATTTATTCGACTCGCCGTACCGATACCATTGACTTTGCAACTGTTTCATTGTAGAACGGTGGCGGTGTCGGACGATCGCACTTTCGGCAAAATACATTTTATAGGATGTTTCCCGCAAAATCCGCCAGCACAAATCCGCATCGCCACCACTCGTAAGGTAAGGGCGAAACAAACCGACTGTTTCTAACACTTGTTTGCGTACAGCTAAATTGGCCGTTTGACCGTAGGGACAAAAAGGGTGAGCGAGAGTATGTTTTTGAGATAAAGTATTGTCGCGGGCTGCGTGTTTTTCTAAGAGAGTATTACCGGGGAGGGCGAGGATTTCACCACAGCTAATACCTATTTCTAAGTCATCGAATGGTTTAACTAAATTTTCCAACCATTGAGTTTCGGGGCGACAGTCTGCATCGGTAAAGGCGATGATTTCGCCTTTTGAAGCGCGAATCCCTTGATTGCGGGCGGCGTAGGAACTTTGAATCTGGTTTTCGGTGAGGTGGCGAATGGTTATTCTATCCAAATTGCCTCCCCCCCTTACCAAGGGGGGGACTGAGGGGGGGTTCAAGTTTGTAGCTGTTTGGATAATTGCTGAAGTGCGATCGCGACTGTTGTTGTCTACTAACAGATATTCTACACTGTGTGGCGGGTAAGTTTGCGATCGCAAACACTCAATTAAATCCGGCAAATCCCTCTCACCGTTGTAAACAGGTATCACAACCGAAACAAGGGGTAAAAACTCCGCACTGTTCATTAATCCTCTCTGCTGGTTGTTGAGTCAATTAGGACTAAAGTCCTTACTACGAACCAGTTTTATTTCACCTTTTTTGAGGCTTTCTTTTTATTTTAATCTAAAACGGGCAAGATACCCGTTCCACAACTGCATTTAGTTCATGTGGAACGGGCATCTTATTTGTTGTTTAACATGGCACCAAACATCTGTTATCTTTGCGATAAAAGCCCTTACTAATCTCATGTCAACTATTGGAAGTCAACATCAAAATCATTAACACTAACACCCCGTTAGTTAAATAAAAGATACCAACCACCTGAGTTTCCAACCAGCCGCACAACTCTAAATGATGGTGAAGAGGAGCCATTTTTAAGAGACGCTTGCCTATGCCATCCGGGCCTTTTGTCGCTTTGTAATAACCTACTTGAGCAATTACCGACAGCGTTTCTATAAAGAAAATCCCGCTGATAATTAATAATATCCAAAGGCTATTTGTTAATAAAGCTACCGCACCCAACGCACCGCCCAAAGCTAAGGCACCTGTATCACCCATAAACACTTTCGCTGGATTGCGATTGTGAGTTAAGAAACCGAGACAACTGCCGCTGATGCAGGCGCAAAATATCATTAATTCTGGCGAAGTTGAGGCTACAGATGCGCCTAATCCTAAAAGTGCGATCGCCCCCAAGCCACCCATCAACCCGTCAACGCCGTCCGTAAGATTAGTAGCATTGCTTTCAGCAACAAACACAAAACCCGCCAGTGGCCAAAACAGAAAACCTAAAGGTAATACCCAACCGAAAGGCAAAGCAATGTTCGTAGAAATACTTGGATTGTGGAAGATCAGCCACAGACAAAATAGAGCAGCAAAAGCCATTTGCAAAGCCAATTTCATCCGAGGTGAGATACCTTTGTTCGACTTGCGGCGGAGAATTTGCCAATCGTCTAGCCAGCCAATGAAACCATAAGCTAAAGTCAAAGTCGATACGGCAACAACATCTGAGTTAAATCTCGACCAAAGCAATGCGACTGCGACACCTGCGGGGACAAAAAATATGCCTCCCATTGTCGGGGTTCCCGCTTTTTTCAAGTGGGCTTGGGGGCCGTCTTCGCGAATTACTTGTCCTGCTTTTAGTTGCTGGAGTACGGGTATAACTACATAGCCCAACCCCGAAGCAACTAAAGCACAAACAACTAGAGGCATAAATAGCGATGACGGTAAATTCAAAAACCTACCCGCTGCTATATCCAAACCGATCGCTACAATCCCGATCCCCAAACCCAGCAGCAGGAATAAATTCCTCCCTGTAAGTTTGAAAGGCATACTAAATGGGATTTTCTCATCCACGAAGTTATCCATAACACTCCTCAACACACACACAATTTAAAAATAAGCAATTGACAATTGGGAAATAGGTTGCAATGTGGGAGATTGGGAAATCTCTTAGTTTTTCTGCCCTGTTTCCGGTTGATTCTTTCACCCTTCTACTACGAGTTATTCGTCGCTGGCACTCGTATCATCTTCTGCTTCCTCTTCGTCTTCGTAAGGAGTGTCGTCAACTGCCATCAACTCGGAGATTTCTTCTTCGTGCAGATAGTCGGGTTCTTGAACATCTCTTGCTAACAAGCGATTGTTAGATTCCAACCAGTCTAAAAGAGAAGATTGCTGCTTTAATGGAATGACATCCGCAGGTAAGTGGCGAGGTATTTGGCGTAGAGATGGGTTGTACATAATTCTCGGTTTCTAAAGACAAAGACGCGATCGAGTGGAGGTAATATTTTGCCGACAGACTAATTCTTGGTCTAGCCTTGCCGATCGGGCATCGGACATGGCTAAGGCATTATACCACAGGCTTGGTTTGGTTCCGGATCGCATAGGATGGGAGACCCGAAGGACGATCTACCCCTTGCTTCGCGCCTAGATTAACATAAAATCTCTGCTTCGTCATCCTCCTTTTGGACATAAGTATCTTAATCTGAAACAATGGTTTTTAAGATATCGTGGGATACATTGCGATCGAGTCGATCGTGTATGCAACTAACACTACACATCAAGTCTTACAAGCTAAAACTGTCTTTGAGTATAGCTTTGATAGACTAAGAGCCATCTCAAATTTCCAGACTAAAACCTCTGCGACTGACTCAAAAGCAATAAATCTCAGCATGGATACAACGGCGGCGGTTTTATATAACAAAGAGGGTTATGACACCGGAGGGCAAAAACTTCTGGGGCGTCATTCAGCCGGAGAAGGATTTCTTAAAAGCTTAGTCCAACACGGGACTGCTGACTCACTCTACTGTTGTGCAGATAGCGAAAAAACCTTTAAGGAGTTTTGTTCGCACATCCAACCTTGGCTGCAAAAACCTCGGAAAGTCCGCTGGATTCCCAACGAACGACCGGATTTGCTAGCTCAACCGGGGACAATTTACCGACCTGACCCCAGCCTTGCAGACCTAGTTTGGGCGCGTAGATTTGTCGATCAGCGGGCTTACAGCGTTTGTGGCGTTACTCATACCATAGGTACAAAATACGTCATGAAGTCGATCGGCGATTTGATCACCGCACCGATGCAGCCTTGGGACGCCCTAATCTGCACCTCTAACGCTGTGAAAACCGCAGTATTCGGAGTTCTGACAGAGTGGTCAGAATACTTAGCGCAGCGCAACGGCGGTCAACCGGAAATTTTGGTCAAATTGCCCGTTATTCCCCTGGGAGTTGATTGCAGCGCGTTTCCGCAGGGTTTGGAAGCAGTTAATGCGGGTCGCCAACAGCGACAAGAAATCGGCATTTCTCCCGACGATATAGTTGTGTTATTTGTCGGCAGACTGACTTTTTCGGCCAAAGCCCATCCCGTACCAATGTACATCGCCCTAGAACGCGCGGCCCAACAGACAAAAGCCAAAATCCACTTAATTCAAGCAGGTTGGATCGAAGATCCGCGAGAAGAGCCCGACTTTAAAAATAGCGCCCAAATCTTTTGTCCCTCCGTGAATGCTATTTTTTTAGATGGCAGAAAGCCCGAAATTAGAATTAATATTTGGTCAGCAGCCGACATTTTCATTTCGCTTTCCGACAACATTCAAGAAACCTTCGGACTAACACCAATCGAAGCAATGGCCAACGGACTGCCGGCGATAGTCTCCGATTGGAACGGATACAAAGAATCAGTCCGCCACGAAATAGACGGCTTCCGCATTCCCACACTCATTCCACCCTCGGAATCTTGTTTAGATTTAGCGCTAAATTATCTCGACGACAGCTTAAATTGGCCCACTTACATGGGTCACACTTCCCTAGCCACAGCCGTTGATATTGATGCTTGTACCCACGCTTTGTGCCAATTAATTGAAAACCCCGAATTAAGAAAGCGGATGGGGGAAAACGCGAGACAAAGAGCGAAAGAGATTTATGATTGGAAAGTAGTAATTGCAGCTTACGAACAGTTGTGGCGGGAATTAGCAGAAATTCGGATTTTGGCACCGGAGTCAGCACCTTTAAAATCTGGGAAGCCACCTTATCCGCTGGGCGACGATCCGTTTCGGGTACTGGGCCACTATTCCACTAAAGCTTTAAGCAATGAAATGATGCTGAGTCTGGGGGGAATAGCTACACCAGAACTTTTGCAGCAGTTGTACAAAATTTGGTTTACAAGTTTCGGTCAGGACAGAAGAATATCTGTTAAAGTCCAGATGGAGATATTGGATACAATTAAACAAAAGGGTGCTGTCAGTGTCGGCGAAATAGTCGATCGCTATGCCAAAAACAAACAACAATTAGCATACCTGTATCGGACTCTGCTTTATTTAGTGAAATTTGGTATCTTAGTTATTCGTCATTAGTTATTGGTTATTGGTTATTGGTTATTGGTTATTGGTTATTGGTTATTGGTTATTGGTTATTGGTTATTGGTTATTTGTAGCAGTCAACAGCCAACAGCCAACAGTTAACAGTCAACAGTCAACAGCCAAAAGCCAACAGCCAACAGCCAACAGCCAACAGTCAACAGTCAACAGCCAACAGTCAACAGCCAAAAGCCAACAGCCAACAGTCAAAAAATAAAATTATGATTGGAAAATCTGGACTATTAGAGATAATTGCTGGTAAGAATCGCGGTTTGCTGGCTACTCAGGACGACAAACAGGCGATTTTAAGTGCGATCGCCCAATTGGAAGATTACAACCCCACCCCGCGCCCTATCGAAGCCACAGAGCTTTTAAACGGCGATTGGCGGTTATTGTACACCAGCAGCCGCGCCCTGCTGAATCTTGACGGTTTTCCCTTGTTAAAATTGGGTCAAATTTATCAATCTATCCGCGTCAAAGAATCCAAAATATACAATATTGCTGAACTTTACGGCTTGCCTTACTTAGAAGGAATAGTCAGCGTGGCTGCCAAATTTGAGGCGACTTCCGAACGGCGAGTACAAGTAAAATTTGAGCGCTCAATTTTAGGTTTACGCAGGTTAATTGGGTATAAATCTCCAGTTGAGTTTATCAATCAAATTGAGTCTGGAAAAAAGTTCACTGCTATAGATTTTGGGCTGGATACTCGCGAACAGCAAGGATGGCTGGACATTACTTATTTGGATAGCAATTTGCGGATCGGGCGCGGGAATGAAGGAAGTGTTTTTGTATTGACAAAAGAGTAAGACTGACAATGAATCCATATAATCAAGTTAACTGACTTCAAAAAAAATATGACAACAACAACTGTAGTAGACATCGGCACTTTAATTATCTGCGATCACAACCTTCGAGGCGGCCGTCCAATTATTGCTGAAACTGGTACTTCTGTTCGCCGAATCGCCGTTTTGTACAAGCAGGGTAACAGTGCGGAAGAAATTGTTAGGCTGATGACTCACTTATCGATCGCACAAGTTTATGCAGCTTTAACATATTATCATGCTAATCGATTAGAGATTGATACAGATTTAGCTGAGGAGCAAGAAGCTTACGAACAGTTAGCAGAGTTACACTACAAAAACCTCAAGACACAACCATGAGTATTATTCTACTGCTGCTAGACGAAGATGCGATGAATTCAGCTCTGCTTGATTCTCTGCGCCTGCGAGGTGTTGATATTATTTCTGTTGCAGAAATAGGAATGCTATCTCGCAGCGATGAAGAAATTTTGCATTGGGCCAATGAAAATCATCGAGCAACCTATAGCTTTAATACTAGGGATTTTTATCGATTGCATACTGCTTTTACCACAAAAGCCGAAGAACATATGGGCATAATCTTGGGACAGCAGAATTATTCAGTTGGTGAACAATTGCGTCGCTTGCTAAAAATTATAGCTACTAAATCCGCAGAGGAAATGTACAATCAAGTCGAATTTTTAAGTGCTTGGGGTTAAGGATCAGCGATCAGAATCTCATCCTAAAACTGGCTCCCTAATGTATCTGCGTCATCTACCTCCATCTATGGTTAAAAAATATTAATTTTGCCACAATAGCTATCAACTATATCACACTTAAAATCCCTAAATAAAAATGTTCCGACTCTCCCAAACCCAACTCAAAATCCTCGAAGAATGCCCCCGCAAATTCCAGCATAGCTACCTAGAACTACTCGCCACCACCGCATCCCCAGAACATAAAGAAAAACTCACATGGGGAAGTCACTTTCACCTCTTGATGCAGCAGCGAGAGCTCGGACTTCCCATTGAATTTATCATCCAACAAGACCCCGAAATGGGACGCTGTGTGGCTGTATTTATCAACACCGCACCCGAACTTTTCGCTAATTCAGCAAATAGCGACCAAATTTTTCGCCAAGCCGAACACCCCCGCACCTTAATTTTCCAAGACTATTTGTTCACCGTTATCTATGACTTATTAATAGCCGAACCAAAAACCGCTCAAATTCTCGACTGGAAAACCTATCCCCGCCCTCAAAAATCAAAATGGATAGCCGAAAGTTGGCAAACTCGGCTCTATTTATATGTGTTAGTAGAAACCAGCGATTATTCCCCCGAACAAGTTTCTATGACATACTGGTTTGTACAATTGCAAGGAGAAGAACCACCACAAAAACTCACATTTAATTACAACCAAACAGAACACGATCGCACAAAACAAGATTTAACCGAAATATTGCACCAGCTAACCGACTGGCGACAGCGCTATACCGAAGGCGACGAATTCTTACCCCAAGTAGAAATTGGTTCCAATCGTTGCGATTCCTGTCAATTTGCCACTCGCTGTAACCGCACCCAAGACACCAAAGCTTCTTCCCCAAATTTTCTGGCAGAAACTCCCGTAAATTGGTTGCCAAATCTTGCTATCATTGAGGAAATGTCTATTTAATATACCTATTTCAAAAATCCACAGTCCGCTCAAAGCTTGTAGTGAGGACTTCAGTCCTCTCTTGAGTCTTTGAGTCAATTCGGACTAAATTCCTTACTACGAACCTTAGTCCACTAAAAGCTTGTAGTGAGGACTTCAGTCCTCTCTTGAGTCTTTGAGCCAATTCGGACTAAATTCCTTACTACGAACCTTAGTCCACTAAAAGCTTGTAGTGAGGACTTCAGTCCTCTCTTGAGTCTTTGAGTCAATTCGGACTAAATTCCTTACTACGAACCTTAGTCCACTAAAAGCTTGTAGTGAGGACTTTAGTCCTCTCTTGAGTCTTTGAGTCAATTCGGACTAAATTCCTTACTACGAACCTTAGTCCACTAAAAGCTTGTAGTGAGGACTTCAGTCCTCTCTTGAGTCTTTGAGTCAATTCGGACTAAAGTCCTTACTACGAACCTTAGTCCACTAAAAGCTTGTAGTGAGGACTTCAGTCCTCTCTTGAGTCTTTGAGTCAATTCGGACTAAAGTCCTTACTACGAACCTTAGTCCACTAAAAGCTTGTAGTGAGGACTTCAGTCCTCTCTTGAGTCTTTGAGTCAATTCGGACTAAATTCCTTACTACGAACCTTGATTATGAGTGATTAACTTGTAGATCATATAACCGATGACAGAATTACTTCAAAATTTGCCAACTCAACCCCTATTCCAGCCCCCAGCTTGGCTAATTCAAGCTGTAAGGAATCATGCACCAGAACTCCCTGGAAACTATGCAGCTTCACTTCTCTGGTGTAGAGGAATTCAAAATCCTGAAGAAATACCCGGTTTCTTAAATCCTCAACTTTACAAACCAGCAAGTCCTTTTGAATTCGGACTAGAAATGAACTGGGCAATAGAAAGAATCCAGCAAGCACGAAACAGCGGTGAAAAAATCGCAATTTGGGGAGATTTCGACGCTGACGGGATTACCTCAACGTCAGTTTTGTGGGATGGATTGGGAGAGTTTTTTGCTCAAAATGACCAACTAATTTATTATATTCCCAACCGATTAACTGAATCTCACGGTCTCAATATTTCAGGAATAGACGCATTAGCAAAATCTGGAATTAGTTTAATTATTACCTGCGATACCGGCAGTACAAATATCGCTGAAATCGAATATGCTACCAGCTTAAATATCGATACAATTATCACAGATCATCATACATTGCCGGACGATCGCCCGCCAGCGACAGCAATCATCAATCCGCGCTACTTTCCCCCCAACCACCAACTGTTTAACCTGTCCGGCGTCGCTGTAGCTTACAAATTAATCGAAGCATTATATCATACATTGCCGGATATTCCGCAACGACCGCTTACGGATTTATTGGAGTTAGTGGCGATCGGCTTAATTGCTGATTTAGTCCAACTTACGGGAGACTGTCGCTACCTAGCACAACTCGGCATAGAACAATTGCAAAAACAAACCACAAATCCCACCCGCCCGGGAGTTGCCAAATTACTCGAATTGTGCAAAAGATCGGGCGATCGTCCAACCGACATTTCCTTCGGACTCGGCCCCCGAATCAACGCCGTCAGTCGCATTCAGGGCGACGCCAGCTTCTGCGTAGAACTCCTCACCAGCCGCGACAAAAAACGCTGCGAAGAACTAGCAAATCTAACCGAAATTGCTAACAGCAGGCGCAAATCTTTGCAAAAAGATGTGGCAAAAGATGCAGCCGACAAATTAGCCAAACTCGACATCTCAACCACCAGCGTCATCGTTCTCAGCGACCCTCAATGGCCGGTAGGAGTATTAGGATTAGTAGCAGGACAAATCGCCCAAGAATACGGCCGCCCCGTGATTTTATTCAGCACAGAAGGGACAGAAGAAATCGCAGCCAACCGCCCGGAAACGCAATTTACCGAGCCTTTAGAACCGGAATCACCCGCACTCCCCCAATCCAAAATCCAAAATCCAAAATCCAAAATCGCCAGAGGTTCCGCCCGTTCCGCCAATCAAATCGACCTTTACAAATTAGTCAAAGACCAAGCACATTTATTGGATAGATTCGGCGGTCATCCCTTCGCCGCCGGATTGAGTCTACCAGTTGAAAATATTCCTTTATTTACCGATGCGGTCAATCAGCAACTGCGACAACAATACAGCATAGATAGTTTAACAGCCGCCCCGGTTCAACCAGACCTAAAAATTACTGTATCCGAATTAGGCAAAGAGTTATTTCAAGAACTAAAATTGCTGGAACCTTGTGGTATGGGCAACCCCGCACCAAAATTGCTGATTGAAAATTGTTGGTTTGATAATCTCTGGAATCAGAAAATCAAAGATTTGAAAGGACAAAAAGTAGAATATATCAAGACAGAGTTTACAATTTCGGATGAATCTATAAATACTGGATTTCCCGGCATTTGGTGGGGACACTACCAAAATGAAGTTCCTCAAGGCCGCTGCGATGTCACCGTCGAACTCGATTTTAATACTTACAAATCGCGGTATGAAGTGCGCCTCATAGCAGTGACTGAACGCACGGAAGATAGCCCAAGCAATTCCCCGACTAAAATAGATTGGATTGTAGACTGGCGCAATAGAAATAGCGATGAAGAGCTGTTAGCAGCTAATACAAACTTCGCATATAAAATACCAGTTGACAATACAGAGGTGGTCGATCGCGAAAACTCGATCGTCCTCAAAGAATGCCCCGCAAGCTGGGACGAACTGCGGATCTGGTTTCGCCAAGCACAGCACAAGCAACAACAACTCGCGATCGCCTACACATTACCCCCACCCGTCCCCCCGCAGCAAATCTGCCAACAACTAATCGGCATCGCCAAATACCTCAGCCGCACCAACAAACCCGTCACCAGACAGCAACTGCGCCAAAAACTCGGCATCAGCGACACATCCCTGCAACTGGGGTTCAAAACCCTAACACATCTTGGTTTCAAAATTAATTATCGCGATCGAGCTTTCCACATCGCCAGACAACCCGAAACCGCACAGCGTGAAGACGCGACAGAGCAAATCCCCAAACCCTTATTAGATAGCGAATCCATTCAAGTCTCAGAACCAAATTCACTCCAAGCCGCCCGTTTTGCAGCGCAATTTTTAGCAGCAGTCTCCGAAGAACAATTCCGGCGGAAATATTTCTGTGAAGTACCCCTTTCGACTATTGTGTCGATCGCCCGAGAGAGCATTTTCAAAGAAGATTCTACCGCAAATCTCTTTTAACTAATATCTGCCACCATGATTAAAAACAGGCTTTCGGGCCTGTTCCACAAAAGATGAGTTTTCTTGTGGGGTGGACACGCGAGGCTCTTTTGTGGGTTGGGCTTCTAAGTTGTACTGCATTTTTAAATTCTAGATATCCAATCCCATTCCCCCTTCTCTCCCACTCTCCCTAGCGCAGGCCTATTCCTGACACAGTTGCAACATCTCAGTTCTCAGAAATATCTGAGTTCTGAATTCATACCGATAAAATAAGGTATATGACAATAGTAGTTATCCGTTGCGAGTCACGCCCAAAACTCAAAACCCATAACTTACAGCCCAAAACCCAAAACTCCTCCACCCTCAAACTCGATCGCAAATCTCCAATTTAAAACCCCTATGATCCTCTGTCCCCACTGCCAATTTGAAAATCCCAATCTAAACAAGTTTTGTCAACAATGTGGAAATTCCCTAACTTACAAACCTTGCCACCAATGCGGAACCCAAGTCGCTGTTAGCGCCGAAAAATGTCAAAATTGCGGAGTCGCAACAGGTCAAGTGTGGCGGGCGATTATCTGCGGTCGATCGAATTTTCCAGCAGTCGAGCCAGCCGAGCTTGGAGAAAAACCAGCTATTGTCCCAGAAACCGCACCAGCCCAAAACTCCCCTGAACCAATAACAGACGCGATTAAAACAGAAATTACCGTCGATGCAACTGGCTCAGGAGTCGAACCAACTTCTACACAGCCAAGTGACGGCGAAAACAGCAACAGAGAAATAATTGACGCTCTTGTCGTAGAGGCGATCGGAGTAACATCCTTTCAAACAGAACAAAAAATCTCTACAACAGCACCAGAGAGCGAAATAACCCCATCTGACAGCAATTCAATAACCGCACCACAAGCACAAACCCAGCTCCCAACCAACAGCCCCGAATCCGCAGAATTCTCCGTCTCCAATGCCGAAGATGTAATCCCTTCTGTGCCCGTAGGAGCTTATCTAGACAGCCAGCAGCGCTACCAACTCCTAGAAACCCTGCCATCAAGAAAACCTTCAGAGACAGTAGCAGCAATCGTATTGGACTGTCAGCCACTGCAAATGTCACCCCTCAAAGCAATGCTAGCAGCCAAAGGAGCCAGCGTCGCCAAACGAACCTCTCCCTACACCGCAGCAATTAAACCCGGAGAAAATTCGACCAATGTCGCCCTAGCAGAGCTTTGCCAAGGCATCGCTGAGCCTTATCTGGCGCTCAGGTGGCAATTTTCTCACAACCTGCCAGTCATTCACGATAGCTGGTCAGACAACAAACAGGCCGTACTGCTGCTAGAAGATTGTTCGCAATGGCCACTGTTGGTAGAACGCTGGAGTCAACCCGAAACTTCCACCCAGCAAATTGTGTACTGGCTGCACGAAATGACAGAACTCTGGGCCGCCCTAGAACCCTGGCGCTGCCGACAAAGCTTGTTGGAATTGACAAATTTGCGAGTCAACCCAGACTCTTCGTTTTCCTTTGCCTCTTTGCGGCTGCAATACCTCTATCCCGAACCCGCTGGCTCAAACCTGCAACTGGTAGATTTGGGGCAACTGTGGCAGGCCATATTTAACCAGTCCGATCGCACTCAGTTTGGTGCTTTGCTGGAACTGCTGCAACAAATGTACAAAGGCGAGATTAACACCATAGAAGAATTGCGATCGCGCCTAGAAACCGTTCCCCTCGAACTCCAACCCGCGTCTCCACCAACCTCAACCCCAGAGAGCGAGCATTACCGCAGCCCCGACAAGTCGCCCCCCGACGTTGTTGGCGAAGTCTTAACCCAGCCCATGCCCGTCCAGATTTACAGCTTACAAGAAGCAGGCCTCACCGATGTCGGCCGCACCCGCGACCACAACGAAGACTTCTTCAGCATCTGGACTCAGCTCAACAAACTCGAAACCTGCTTCGGTCGCATCTTTCAAACCAAAGGACTTTACATTCTCTGCGACGGCATGGGCGGACACGACAGCGGAGAAGTAGCCAGTCAATTAGCTGCTGAAACCCTCAGAGAATTCTTTCAAACCAGTTGGGAAAATCAACTGCCCCAGGCAGACACCATCCGCGAAGGAGTGCTCCTAGCCAACAAAGCCATCTTTGAAATCAATCAAAAGGACGGCCGCTCCGGCAGCGCCCGCATGGGTACAACCCTAGTCGCAGTCTTAGTTCAAGACACCAAATTCGCCGTTGTTCACGTCGGCGACAGCCGCCTCTACCGACTCAGAAAGGGACAACCCCTAGAAAAAATCACCTCTGACCACGAAGTCGGCCAGCGCGAAATTAAGCGCGGCGTTGACCCGGAAACAGCTTATTCCCGCCCCGACGCCTATCAACTAACTCAAGCCATCGGCCCGCGAGACAGTAATTTTCTCAAGCCTGATGTGCAGTTTTTAGACTTGTGCGAAGATACTTTATTGATTTTGGCCTCCGACGGGCTGACAGATAATGATTTGTTGGAAACTCACTGGCGCAGCACTCTCGAACCCCTGTTCAATCCCCAAGCTAATCTCGACGAGGGAGTTGCCGAGTTGATTGAACTGGGCAACAAATACAACGGTCACGACAATATCACGGCAATTATCGTTCGGGCACAGGTAGGCGCATTTCGATTTTAGAATTTGGATGCTGCCAATTTTTTCACTCACCAGCGCCTTTCTCCGCAACCGCCAGAACTTCAAGCCTGCCATTTGTTGCAGGGAAAGGGAACAGGAACGGCAGTTTCCCGGCAAAGGCTTGAAGTTCTGCGATTTTAGCTAAATTTGGATTGAATTAAGTATATGCTTGCCCCAAAAGTGCGATCGAGTTATCTACAATCCTGCACAAAGTCTTTTTCAAAAAACAAGAGCTGACTATCATCTTTATGCAATTTTTAATAAAAAGAAGTGCTTTAATAAAAGTTGTATAAGACTGTCCTTTACTCCGACCCCGCTTCAAAACCACTTGTAATTAGCACAAACGCCCCACTCCCAAATTATGGAGATTAATCATATCAATCTAAGATGCTGCTGACTCTTTTAGACCCAGAAAAACAGACCCCCCTGCAACAGTGGAGTTTCGAGAGCGAGTCCATTGTGCGCATTGGCCGCTCTCCTGAAAATCACGTTGTGATCCCCAATGCTCTAGTGTCGCGGGATCACTTGGAGTTGCAAAGAGTTAAAAGCGGCACGTCCAGTCAGTGGTACTTAGTCAATTCCGGGACAAATGGCACTTTTGTTGACAGTATTCTGATGTCTCAGGGTTGGATATCCGACGGTGCTCTGATCCAATTGGCGCGGGGCGGCCCAACTCTGCATTTCCAAGCTACTACTATTGAACTCGGCGGCAAAATTGAGGCTAGTCCCAGCCTCAATCTCGCCACCCCGAGGTGTACCCACGCCGGAAACCCGCCGGGGAATTTGTTCTGCATCCACTGCGGCGAACCGATTAAAGTCGATCGCACTGTGCGCCACTACCAAGTCCTCCGAACTTTGGGCCAAGGTGGTATGGGGACAACAACTTTAGCCTGGGATCGAGAGCTCGCAAAAGCTCAAAAACCCGGAAGTTCCCCCGCAGCTTCTCTGGTAGTCCTCAAGGAAATGAATGCTGACATGGCTCAAATAGCCAAAGCTCAAGAACTGTTTGAACGTGAAGCTAAAACTCTTAAAGCCCTCCACCATCCGGGAATTCCTCAGTTTTTTGACTTTTTTGTCGAAGGGGGCAAAAAATATTTGGTAATGGAAATGCTTCACGGCGAGGATTTAGAAAAACGCATCTACAACCGCGGCCCTGTTGCTCCCAAACAGGCGATCGAGTGGATGATCCAAACCTGTGAAATTTTGGACTACATTCACTCTCAAAAACCCCCGATCGTCCACCGGGATATTAAACCTGCTAATTTGCTAGTGCGGCACCGCGACAATGGCATTACAGTGCTGGATTTTGGCGCCGTTAAAGAAATCGGCACTCCTCCGGGCACTCGCATCGGCGTTGAAGGCTACACCGCACCAGAGCAAGACCGAGGACAGCCTCTCCCTCAATCGGATTTATATGCTATTGGGCCTACTTTGATTTTTTTGCTGACGGCCGAAAGCCCTCAAAAGTTTTACGGAAAAATAGCTCGAGGTTACGGGTTTAAGCTCGAAAATATTCCGACGATCGCACCTGCGCTGCGGGAGATCATTTTGCGAACCACAGCAGCTAAGCCTGGCGATCGCTTTCAAACTGCTCAACAATTAGCTCGAGCTTTAGCAACTTGCCTTTAACAGAAGGAAGAAGGAAGAGGGAAGAGGGAAAAGGCAAGAGGGAAGAGGGAAGAGGAAAGAAGTTAGCAAGGGAAAATTTATCGCTCAAATTTAGCCGATCGCCCTTTCATTTCTCCCAAACACCGAACTCCTGCGTCTGGTGTGTTATTCCTCGTCCCAAGCTTCTACAGCTATCAACTCGCTAACGGGGTCTTGCATAGAAAAATCAAACTCTAGGAGTTGCTGTTTCCAGTAAGGCCATTCGTCGCCATAAAGCAGAGCAATTTTCCAAATGCTATCTGTCGGCTTAATAATGTCAGACGTGACGAGAGAATGCACCTGACGCTGGAACTTAACCATCGGCTGTATAACCTGCTGGCTCATAATACCTCTTGAATTGTTTAAATTTTGTGTAATTACCACTTCCCAGCGCACACTTTTTACCGCAGTTTCGCCAAGAACCGTCTAGCCAAGATACGTGTAGATTTTTGTCGGGAAGCTACATATTCAACTTGTATCTTAACACAGTTCATTTTGACAAGGGCCTATAAGCAAGACTGAAGAGTCAAGATTGACTTCAAAGAATTAATCATCTTTAAAATGTCGCGCTATATGCTGTCGAGCGGCCGTGGGAAGTTTGCCGCCTCGATTGTTTCCACATATCATAGCATATGCAAAGGCTGCGTTCGGCTTATTTTTGACAAGGCTGAGTTTTCCAGAAACAGCAATTACTGCTCTTTCGCTGCTACAGCTTAATTTCGGGTTTCGGGCGAGTAAACTGCACCTGTTTTAGTCTCGACGCTGGCGGAAGGTTTGAGAGTGGAGTTCTGAGCTACCCAAAATAATTATAACTCTACCAGCGACAAAGGTGGTCAAAAATTGTTGGATACTGTTGATTGGAATCCCCTTGAATGGTCGATCGAACATTCAAGAGGGGCAGAGCGGGCGTACAAACAAGTTCCAAACTCATCATCCATCCTAATTCAGTAAATCTCAAATCTCAAATCTAAAATTGTATGACTTGGACAAGGCGACACATTCTCACTCTGGCTGATTTTGCCTCGGACGAATACGATACGGTGCTGCAAACTGCGGCCAGTTTTCGGGAGGTGCTCGGCCGCCGCACCAAGAAAGTGCCGGCTCTCCAGGGTCAAGTGGTCGCGAATTTGTTTTTTGAACCTTCTACCCGGACTCGCAACAGTTTTGAGTTAGCGGCGAAGCGGCTGTCGGCGGATACGCTAAATTTTACCCCCGGCAGTTCTTCTCTGACCAAGGGGGAAACTATTCTGGATACGGCCAAGACTTATCTGGCGATGGGAACGGATTTGATGGTAGTACGCCACGGACAGGCTGGCGTTCCCAGTACAATTGCTTCAGAAATGGATCGTTTGGGTTCGACAGTCAGCGTTCTCAATGCTGGAGACGGTCAGCACGAACACCCGTCACAAGGTTTGCTAGATTTATTTACTATCTGTTCTCTGTTAGATGCCGAAAGTCCCAGACTAAAACTTTTAGCTGGAAAAAAAATTGCAGTGGTGGGGGATATCTTGCATTCGCGGGTGGCGAGGTCTAATATTTGGAGTCTAACGGCTTCGGGGGCAGAGGTTCATTTGGCCGGGCCGCCGACTTTGCTGCCGCGGTTGTTTGCTGAATGCGGCGACGGTAGGGAAGGCAAGTTATTTTTGCACTGGCAGCTTGAACCTGCTTTGGCAGATGCTGATTTTGTGATGACTTTGCGGCTGCAAAAGGAACGGATGAGCGAGCATTTACTGCCGAGTTTACGAGAGTATCATGCTTTGTATGGGATTACGCGCGATCGGCTCAAACTCTGCAAGCCAAATGTGAAGGTGTTGCACCCTGGCCCAGTTAACCGCGGCGTCGAAATTAGCTCGGACTTGATGGACGACCCCCAGTTTAGCCTGATTTCTCAGCAAGTTACCAGCGGCGTAGCGGTGCGGATGGCGTTGCTGTACCTGATCGGCGGCGGTAAAGTTTAGCTTGTGGGCTGTTAGTGATTAATTTCGGATCTTAGATGATTCTCAGGAGCGATCGTCTCTTTAAAATATAATCGTTACCCGGTCTGCCCGGATAACGATTAAAACTCTTTCTAGAAAAGTAAATTTCTCTAGTTAAGAGTTAGGAAAGCCACGACGCAGAAACCCAGCCGCCGCCTTTGAGTTGGGCCCAGCCGTTTCTGTAACGACCGGTCAATTTGATGTTGTCTCCGTTGTATAACTTGCCGATGACATGAGAACAGCCATTAGGGCGGTGGCGGATATTCAGCCGGCCACCGTTGGTGGCTACTTGGCCGTAGCTGTGATGGCCGTGACCGCCGCCGCAGCGCTTGTAGTGGCAACTTGCCTGTGCTTCGCCAGTGACACTCAGAACAGACAGGGCTACTGCCAGACCTGCAACGCCTACCACGGCAGATTTAGGAATTTTCAATTCCAGTTGGAGTTCGGACTCTGGAGATTCATAAGCAACAAAAGAGTGGCTCAATGCTAGTGCTTCCATAGTTTCCTCGTGATTATTATTAAGGTTTGTTGGTGCAGACTCAGGTCAAAACCTTGATCGACAGTCAAAACCATTAATTTGTATGTCAGAAAAGGCACAAGAGCGGGTTACGGTCTTGCTTTTACTGAGTATCCACTAATTAGCCTGAAATCTGCACAGGTACATCATGTCATTTAAGTAGCTTTCTGGAGCAAAAAAATAAATAAAGTTTACATCTGCTTCTAAAAACTTGGGCGATCCGGATCGGTACTCCGCGCACAATTAAATTTAACTGTGTCCTTAATAAGGGAATGAAGTAACCGCTTGGGGTTGGAGATTGCTTGCAGCGAGTTGGGAATGACACTACTTAATTTTGGTCTGCTTGCTTATTGATCTGCTACAGCCCGATCGACATTTATGCGATCGAACAAGTCTCCGGCTCATCTTTAAGCTCTTAATTTTGTTCGGGCGAGTTATATTTCACCCGATCGCACGCTGTGCAGAAGTTCGGGGTGATGGCCCGGAACCCTCACCTGTGCTACGAGATTTTGCTAGAGATTAAGCTGTCGCGTATTTAAATCGTATACTCAGGGCGGGAGATCCCGCCCACCCCACTGATTGTTTGATTATTTTCTGATCTACAATTTAAATGCACAACAGCTTAGCCTTATTCTTTCCCAGACAAGGATGCAGATAAATCGATCGCGCCTTGATTTGTGTCAAGATCAATTAACTTCTCGACTCACCACTTCTTCGCAATGAACTCCTTCGCTGTACTTTCGATCGGCACAATTCCTCAACGCCATGAATCAGACAGCCTCGCCATCACCTTAGCCCCTTTGTCTGTGGGGGAAATCTACACTTTGGCAGATGACGCGGCTAACGGAGCCGTAGTAATGATGAGCGGTACAGTCCGCAACCAAACAGACGGTCAAGCTGTGGTTTCCCTAGAATATCAAGCCTACGAACCGATGGCCGTGCGACTATTCCAGCAAATTGCTACCCAAATCCGCCACCAGTGGGCAGATGTCAATCGGGTGGTCATTCACCATCGCGTCGGACATTTACAGGTGGGAGAAATCAGCGTACTGGTGGCTGTTGGCTGTCCGCACCGGGGTGAAGCCTTTGCAGCTTGCCAGTATGCCATAGATACGCTCAAACACAATGTACCGATTTGGAAAAAGGAACATTGGGCCGACGGTTCTAGTAGTTGGGTTAGTATTGGAGCGTGCGATGTCAGTCATTAGTCATTAGTCATTAGTCATTAGTCATTAGTCATTAGTCATTAGTCATTAGTCATTAGTCATTAGTCATT
>PVWI01000274.1 GCA_003003725.1 filamentous cyanobacterium Phorm 6
CCCCGGTACAGGACTGGGTTTATCCATAGTCAAGCAGTGTGTAGACTTGCACGGAGGTCAAATCGAATTTTCCAGCGAGACAGGGTTAGGCACTACCTTTATAGTCACAATCCCATTTTACCAACAAAAATAATACAATTTGCGATTTGCGATTTGAGAATTACCCCGCTCAAAAACGGGTACTTGCTTGCAGATCATCTATGGAGTAATATCGTGTTTGATGATTAACTTCAGTAAAATTGGTTCGTAGTGCGGACTTTAGTCCGCAGCAGAAGAGCGGACTAAAGTCCGCACTACGAACGAACTGTTTTTGTTATGATAGTCGATCGGACAGGATATAAATCTAAAATTTACTGATTGATAACTATCAGGAACAGAGGGCGCATTCACTACTAAGAATCCAACATGAAAAGCCTGTTAAAAAAACTGTTGGTTCCCCACCACCTGGAGTACCTAGCACTGGATAAAGACTTTTTAATCCAAGAGACATCTCTCCAAGTTCAGCGCTTCGCCGACTTTCCCGAGGAAGTAACAGCCGGCAGCGATGTGCGGCTTCCCTTTCCCGAATTGGTGGGAACTGAAGAAATTTTAATCGAGATTTTTGAAGGGCGGTTGCCAAACTTTGAATTTAAAGCGATAACTCGGATACTAGAAAATGGCTCACGACTTTATTTTGATATGTATATCGTCGAATTCAGAAATGACGATAATTATCAGAGATTAATTATATTTTTTGAAGACGTAACCGACAGGATGGGTTTAGAACAAACTCTAGTCCAAGCTACCAATGAAATGAATATTTTATTGAGTACCTTAGCCGCTACTAATAATTATGTTGAAAAAATCATTACTTCAATTGCTGAAGTTTTGTTGGTGACAACGGCATCGGGAAAAATTAAAAAAATCAATCAAGCGACTCAAGATTTATTCGGTTACAGCGAATCAGAATTAGTAGGACAGCAAATAAACGCTCTTGCTGCTGAGGGTGAATCTTTGCAAGCAGTCAGCCAACAGCAGCCTCAATCCTCTCAAACCAATGTCGAAGTAGTTTGCACGGCAAAAACCGGAGAAAAGTTCACAGTTGCTTTTTCCTGTACGGCAATTCCGAGTGAAATTCAAGGGATTTCTCAAACAATGGCCGCCCTCCAAGATTTCGTGTACATCGGCCGCGACGTTACAGATAGAGAGCGAGCCCGCAAGAGAAAACTAGCTCAGTACGTCACCACTCGTATCCTGTCTACATCCGAAACAATCAAAAAAGCTCTAACAGCAATTCTGCCCGTAATTTGTGATAGTTTGGGGTGGGATACCGCCGAACTTTGGATGCCGGAAGCTGGGGAAAAACTGCTGTCAGGAAGTAAGAGAATAACTGCGGTTTCTGACCCCAATTTGCTCAGGTGTGCGGCCAGTTGGACAAAAGGCTCAGTTTCTATCCCCAAATTTGCCAAATTTGGCGAACAAATGACCTGTGGGTTAGGCGAAGGATTGCCCGGTCTGGTTTGGGCTAGCGGTTCCCCTGAGTGGATTGCAGATGTCACAGAAAGCGACAGTTGTCTGCGGCGAGAAATCGCTGCTGCTGAAGGATTGCACGGAGCTTTTGCCTTCCCAATCTTGGGCGACTGCGAGCAGGAAAATTCGGAAAACTCTGTGTTGGGGGTGATGACTTTATTTAGCTGTGAAGTGCGGAGCTTAGATGAAGAATTGCTCCAGACAATGGTTACAATCGGCAGTCAAATCGGTCAATTTGTCAAGCGCAAGCAAGCCGAAATAGCTTTGCGGGAAAGCGAAGAACAACTGCGAGATTTATTTGAAAATGCTACTGATTTAATTCAAAGTATTGGAGCCGACGGTCATTTTTTGTATGTAAATCGGGCTTGGCGGGAAACTCTGGGCTACAGCGAAGCAGAAATTGCTCAAATGACTGTTTTTGATATTATTCATCCCAACAGTTCCCCTGAGTCTCTGGATATATTATATCAAGCTATCAGTAAAAATGACTTTAATGAAGATACATTTTATCCCGATTCTATCGAAGTAATATTTATCACGAAGTCTTCTGAATTAATTTTGCTGGAAGGTAGCATAAGCTGTAAATTTTCGGAAGGTTCGTTAGTGGCGATTCGCGCTATTTTGCGAGATATTACCGATCGCAAAATGGCGGAAGATGCTTTAGCAAAATCTGTGTCTTTGCTGCAAGCAACATTTGATTCTACTGCTGACGGTATTTTAGCTATTGACAGGAGCGGAAAAATAGTCAGTTTCAATCGAGAATTTGTGGAAATATGGGGCATACCTAATGAAGTGATGGCGCTGCGAGACGATGCCACAACGATCGCTTTTGTACTGAACCAACTCAAAGATCCCCAAGGATTCCAAGACAGAATAGAATCGCTTTACGAGCAGCCCGAAGCCGAAAGTTTCGATTTGTTGGAATTTCAAGATGGCAGATTTTTTGAACGCTATTCGGAACCGCAACGGCTGGGAGATAAAATTATTGGCAGAGTCTGGAGTTACCACGATATTACGGAACGCAAGCAAGCGGAAGATGCCCTGCGGGAAGAACAAGCAAAATCAGAAAAGTTGCTGTTAAATATTTTGCCGAAGGCAATAGCAGAACGCCTCAAACAAAACGAAACTACTATTGCTGAATATTTTCCAGAAGTGACTGTTTTGTTTGCAGATATTGTGGGGTTTACAGCTTTGTCTAGCACGATGAATCCGATCGAGCTTGTGGAACTCCTGAATAAAATTTTCTCAAGATTCGATTTGTTGTGCGAACAGCACGGCTTAGAGAAAATCAAGACAATTGGCGACGCATACATGGTGGTGGGAGGGCTGCCAGAACCCAGGGCAGACCACGCTGAGGCGATCGCCAAAATGGCTCTAGATATGCAAACAGAAATGGCTCGGTTTAATGCTAACAATAATAAATATTTTAGCATCCGCATCGGGATTCATAGCGGCCCGGTCGTTGCGGGAGTAATTGGGATCAAAAAGTTTATTTACGATTTGTGGGGCGACACGGTAAATATTGCTTCCCGCATGGAATCTCACGGTTTGCCTTGGCGGATTCAAGTCAGCGAAACTACTTATAAGTTATTGGAACACAAATATTTGCTTCAGGAGCGGGGAATTATTCAAGTTAAAGGAAAAGGGGGAATGATAACTTATTTGTTGGTTGGCAAAAAATAAGGTAGTTGTTAGTTATCAATTGTTTATGGTGAGTTGTTAGTTGTTAAGGGTGGATCTCATTTATGCAAATATATTGGTAGGGACTCTCGCACCAGACGGCAGTAAATCTCTGGTTCTCACTAATAAATCGTCTGCCGTCAGGTGCGAGAGCCCTTGCACTCGTACCAGATGCACCCGTTGTTAAGCATTTAAATATACAATTTAAATGTGCGACAGCTTATTACTTACTAATGAGCTAAAATTGTAAAAAAATATTCAGACTTGATCTCAATGAATTTATTTGTTTCATCGCCCTTAATTATCCTCGCACTAACCACAGTAGGCATCGCCTTATATCTGCTGACACCTCGCAGTTATGAATCCTCTAACTCCGTAGCCAACTCCTACGACGAATGGACTGAAGACGGTATTTTGGAGTTTTACTGGGGTGAACATATCCACTTAGGCCATTATGGTTCGCCACCGCAACGAAAAGATTTTCTCCTTGCTAAATCTGACTTCGTACATGAAATGGTCAGTTGGGGTGGTTTGGATAAATTGCCCGCTGGTACCACTGTCTTAGATGTTGGGTGTGGAATTGGCGGTAGCAGCCGCATTTTGGCACGAGATTACGGCTTTGCAGTCACAGCTATTACCATCAGTCCCCAACAAGTCCAACGCGCCCAGCAGTTAACTTCTGGGGAACTTGATTTGCAGTTTCTGGTGGATGATGCTATGGCACTTTCTTTTCCTGATGGTAGTTTTGATGTGGTTTGGTCGATCGAAGCTGGCCCCCATATGCCAGACAAAGCCGTTTTTGCCCGCGAGTTGATGAGAGTGCTCAAGCCCGGTGGTATCCTAGTTTTGGCTGACTGGAATCAAAGGGACGATCGACAAAAACCGCTGAATTTTTGGGAAAAACCAGTCATGCAGCAATTACTGGATCAATGGTCACATCCGGCGTTTTCAAGCATCGAAGGCTTTTCCGAACTTTTGGAAGCAACCGAATTCGTCGAAGGAAAAGTAATAACAGCAGATTGGACAGAACCAACAATTCCCTCTTGGTTAGATTCTATCTGGCAAGGAATCGCTAGACCAGCAGGATTAGTACGTTTTGGCTTATCTGGTTTCATTAAATCTCTACGAGAAGTACCAACTCTTTTGTTAATGCGCCTAGCATTCGGTGCAGGTCTTTGCCGATTCGGGATGTTCCGCGCTGTCCGGGCTAATTCGTCGCGACAATTAGCAGAAACAGTCACAACCAAAACTGCTCAAGTCTGATAGGCTTACTTCAAAGCCCACAAAAACAATAAAGCGGTTCCAAACCGCTGTAAAAACATGATTTATCATAAATAATGACTACCAACACCAACACCCAAGAGCAGTTCATCTCCATTCTCACCGCCAGTATAGAAAGCCAAGAATTTGTTAGATTGACTTTAGGAAAATATCGAGGCAAAGAAGAATTTTTAAATAAAATTGTTGTTAAACTTATCAAAATTAAATCCGGCATCAGATTATCTTTGACATACTGCTATAAAACTAAAGAAATAGGAAAAAATTACTCAACACAGGAAGGTATCGATCTAATCAACACCTTGATTGGTAAAGATTTTATGAGTAGCAGATTATTCACCATAAAACAAGATGTTCAACTTGAATATGGCAATCATCAGAAGCTAAAACTATCCTTTATTAAGCCTACTTTTCCTAATTCTACCACCACAATTCCGCAGGAACACGATCGCAAAAAGAAACGATTGATTGAATCCGAAAATAATCCCTATCTTACAGCATTAGGCATTACAAATAAGGAGGGCCATATCGTAAAAACGATGGAAGATAAATTTAGGCAGATTAATAAGTTTATTGAAATTGTGGATAGCTTACTTGAATCATCAGGATTAGCAGCAATAAATCAGTTATCTGTCGTTGACATGGGTTCAGGCAAGGGATACTTGACTTTTGCAATGTATGATTTTTTGAACAATATTTTAAATAAACAAGTATCAGTTACTGGGATAGAAAGCAGAACAGATTTAGTAGATTTTTGTAATTCTCTCGCCGAATCGGTTAATTTTGGAAATTTACATTTCGAGCAGGGAAATATCAAGAGTTACAGCGCCGAAAAAACCGATGTGACCATAGCACTCCATGCGTGTGATACTGCAACAGATGATGCAATTTATCAAGGAATAAAGTCGGATTCTTCTTTGATTATCCTAGCGCCATGCTGCCACAAGCAAGTTAGGAAAGAAATTCATCCCAGTACGAGTGTAAAGGATTTGCTGAAGTTTGGAATTTTGCTGGAGAGACAATCAGAAATAGTGACTGATGGATTAAGAGCACTTCTACTTGAATTATCTGGCTATGAAGCTAAGGTTTTTGAGTTTATATCTTCTGAGCATACAAGTAAAAATATCATGATTGTCGGAATTAAAACTAATCGGAATATAGATAAGGATCGTATTCTTTCACAAATCCAAGAAATCAAGAGTCTTTATGGCATAAAGTTTCATTACTTGGAAACTTTACTATTTCCCAATCAGTTGTTTTCTCCTGATTTAGCTGATCTTATTAAGGCTTAGCATTGCCGTCTCCTCCGTGGTATAAGTCAGGACACTCCGAGAGCCCATAGGTGTCAACTTAAGCTGTCAGCCCGCCAAATCCGTTAGTGGCCCCGCGAGTCCGACAAGGGTTGAAACCCCTGCCTCAAAGCGCAAGTCCTCTCAAAGAGGACTGATGAGTTCTTGAGTCCTCTTTGAGAGGACTTTAGCTATTAGACAGGGGTTTCAACCCCTGTCGGACTTATCGGTTTTACCTTAAGTTGACACTAATGGGCAGTGCCGTTTCCCTACCCCAAAAAATAATTAATCGCGCAAGAGATATAACTATCGCGCGATTAATTATGGGGAATAGTCAACAGTTAACAGTTAACAGTTAACAGTTAACATCACCTCACGGTGCAATCGGAAATGATATTACTACTTGACAGATGCCTTTGCGCCTACAGCTTCAAGCTGCTTCTTCATTTCTTCAGCAGCATCCTTACCAAGAGCTTCCTTAACTGCTTTTGGTGCGGCTTCTACCAAGTCTTTGGCTTCTTTCAAGCCCAAACCGGTAATCGCGCGGACTTCCTTCAGAATGGCGATTTTCTTGTCAGCAGGAACTTCTTCCAACATGACAGTAAACTCGGTTTGTACTTCTACTTCTTCAGCAGGAGCAGCACCGCCGCCCATCATCATCATGCCACCTACAGGAGCAGCAGCGCTGACGCCGAAAGCTTCTTCGATTTGCTTGACCAATTCAGATGCTTCGAGCAAAGTCAAAGACTTAAGCTGTTCCAAGATTTGATCGGTTGCTGTAGACATTCGTTAAACTCCTAATTCGATTCTAGATTTTGGATTTTGGATTTTGGATTGCTCCTTGATCATTAGTTTTTCGTCTCTAGTCTTCAGTCTGTGGATTAACACTAATGACTGATGACTGATGATTAATGACTAATGATTCAGCAGATGCGTTTTATGCTTCTGCTTCAGGTTGTGCTTGTGCTTCTGCTGCTACTTCTGCTTGTGCTTCTGCTTCAGGTTCTGCTGCTACTTCTGCTACTACTTCTGCTACATCGCCGTCTTTTTCAGCATAAGCTTTGAGACCACGCGCGATCGAAGTAGGAACTTGATTGATACCCACAGCCAGCTTGGTAGCGACACCGTTGAGTGCACCAGCAATTTGAGCCATGAGTTGTTCTTTCGACGGCAGATCGGCTAATGCCTTGACATCAGCTTGTTTCAGCACCCGTCCTTCCATCACACCGCCGCGAAGTTCACTCTTCTTGGAAGTTTTTTGGAATTCTTGGTAAGCTTTAATCGCGCCGCCAATATCTTCTTGCACGAACAGAAATGCTGACGTACCGGTCAGTAATTCCTGTATTGGCTGCCATGTTTCATTGCCTTCAACAGCAATGCGCATTAACGTGTTTTTTGCCACTTGGCAAGTGCTGCCTTTGGGACGCAAACGTCGCCGCAAATCTGTGATTTCAGCAACAGTTAAGCCCGTGTAGTCGATCGCGATTACCAATTGAGATTCGCTCAAGGTTTGCTTGAGACCTGCAATAATCTCATTTTTTACTGCTAAACTTTTGCCCATACTTATTTCACCTCCTTTTAGGATCGAAAATTGCCCGTCAAAAACCCCGACCATCGAGCCGGGGCAGAGAATTAAAAGTTAACAAGTCAGAGTTAAAAATAGAAAATTTCTAATCTTTGAGTCTTGAGTTTTTATTTCTTCAGCCTCGGCAGGAAATTAAGCGATCGGCACCTGCGGTCTTCAGCTTATTGATTTTTGATTAGGCTATCACCAGAAGGTAGACATTAGCAAGGATCTGGCGTAATTCTTGCGAGAGATTTACACAGACAGCCGAAGCAGTCTTTTACCTTCTGCCGAATGCTTAATTCTTTCTAGGCAGCATCAAGTTTCAGATCCCGGAGGACACTGATATCAACTTCGATGGACGGGCCCATTGTTGCAGATACATACAAACTGCGCCAGTAGCGACCTTTCGCACCAGAAGGACGATTGCGATCGACTGTTTCTTGCAAAGCTTGAAGGTTGACCAGCAAATCTTCCGCTGAGAAAGCTGCCTTGCCAAACATAACATGAACGATGCCAGTTTTATCGGCACGGAATTCCATCTTACCACCTTTGAACTCGTTGATCGCCTGAGTAACATCAGCCGTCACCGTGCCACCTTTGGGAGAAGGCATCAAACCGCGAGGGCCAAGTAACCGGCCCAATTTTGCCACCAATGGCATCACGTCTGGGGTAGCAATCAGGCAATCAAAATCCATCATGCCTTTTTGAATTTGCTCGATCAGTTCTTCAGAACCAGCAATATCCGCACCGGCATTTAGGGCTTCTTTAACTTTTTCGCCCTTAGCAATCACCGCAATTCTGACTACTTGACCAGTTCCTTTTGGCAACGACACAGTTGTCCGCAACTGTTGGTCAGTATATTTTGGGTCAATTCCTAAACGGATGTGAGCTTCAGCCGACTCTGCAAACTTGGCTGTAGCTGTTTCTTTCAAAAGTTGGAGAGCTTCCAAAGGTAGGTAAGGTCTTTCTTCAACTTTTTTGAGAAGTTCTTGCAGTCTTCGCGATACTTTCTTGGCCATTGTTATTTCCTGGGGTCAGTTGATTTTAGATTTTAGATTTTGGATTGAACTTGTCAGCCAATCTGATATCTAAAATGTGTTCGATTCCTAGCGAAGCTTTGCTTCTCCCCCTGAATCGATCGATTTTGGATTTTGGATTGAAGAATTGAAAGTCAGGAATTTTGGGTTAGCAATTGGGAACTTGGACTAGAAGTTAAGAATTGGGAATGAGAAAAAACTTTTCTCTCTTCCTTCTTCCTTCTTCCTTCTTCCTTCTTCCTTCTTCCTTCTTCCTTCTTCCTTCTTCCTTCTTCCTTCTTCC
>PVWI01000275.1 GCA_003003725.1 filamentous cyanobacterium Phorm 6
CTCGGGTACAGACTCCGAAGTAATATCGACTCGGAAGGATTTCTCGATCCTAAATGCACCAATTTTCTGGGATGAAGCTTGAGAAATGATGATGTTTTGTATGGATTTTTTCAAAATAATTGATGGTTAAAAATTCTACGGCTCGGCCCGATCGCACTCCACAACCCCCAATTGAGCAAAAACTGGTCTCCGCTGGCTTTCACGCTCTTTCTGACCCCCTACGGATTCAGATTCTGGAGTTGCTGCGGGAACAGGAGTTGTGTGTTTGCGATTTGTGCGATCGGCTTGGAGTCCCCCAGCCTAAACTCTCTTTCCACCTCAAAGCCTTGAAGGATGCAGCTTTAGTCCGCAGCCGCCAAGAAGGCCGCTGGATCTACTACAGCCTCAATTTAGCTCAGTTTGTCGCCCTCGAACAGTACCTCGCCGAGTATCGCCGTTTCAGTCAGATGCTGCCGGCGCGCCCTTGTGCTGACAGGGGTTAACCCATCAATATTTTTTGATTTGTAATATCATGTCTGGTAAAGTAACTGCTATTGGTTTGATCGTTCGGACTTCAGTCCTGTCTTGATGCGGACTAAAGTCCGAACGATCGAACCAAAGAGGGTTGACCTATCAATCTTTTTTGATATTATGGTTTTGAACCAATGAGTTGATAGTGATGGGTGCAGCAGCAAAAAAGTTGGCTTCGGGCGAAAATCGAGATTGCAGGCGAGAAGCGATCGCGGAATGCCTCGGCACGTTTATTCTAGTTTTTGCAGGCACTGGCGCTGTGATGGTTAACAAAATTAGCGGTGGTTCTGTAACTCATCTGGGCGTTAGTTTTGTATTTGGTGCAGTTGTAGCCGCGATGATTTATGCGATCGGGCATATCAGCGACGCGCACTTTAACCCAGCCTTAACATTAGGATTTTGGGCGAGTGGGTTTTTCCCAAAATACAAAGTTTTGCCTTACATTTTGGCGCAATGTGCGGGGGCAATTGCAGCTTCCACACTGCTGCTAATTACTTTAGGAAAAGTGGCAAATCTCGGTGCAACTATCCCTCTTAATGGCAACTGGTTGCAGTCTCTAATTTTAGAAACTGTTCTGACTTTTATCCTGATGTTTGTGATTCTGGGTTCGGGACTTGACAGACGCGCTCATATCGGTTTTGCGGGGATAGCAATTGGGTTAACTGTAGGCTTAGAAGCTGCATTTATGGGGCCGATTACCGGAGCGAGCATGAATCCGGCGCGATCGCTCGGCCCGGCATTAATTGGTGGCATTTGGGAACACCACTGGGTTTATTGGGTTGCTCCGATTTGGGGCGCGCAGTTAGCAGTCGCTGTTTACCGACAATTATCTAACGGATTTCGGGATTTCAATTGAAAATAGCATGGCAAAGTTTACGCACAAACCGAGAATTCTGTTTTTATACGGCTCTTTGCGAGAGCGTTCTTACAGCCGTTTGTTGGCGGAAGAATCGGCTAGAATTATTCAAGATTTTGGTGCAGAAGTTCGGTTTTTTAACCCTCTGGAATTGCCGATTTATGGCAGCGTTCCCGATACGCATCCGAAGGTTCAAGAACTGCGGGAATTGAGTTTGTGGTCGGAGGGTCAAGTGTGGTCTAGTCCAGAAATGCACGGCAATATTACGGGGATTCTGAAAAATCAAATTGACTGGATTCCTCTAACTATTGGGGCTGTTAGACCGACTCAAGGCCGGACTTTGGCGGTGATGCAAGTTAGCGGCGGTTCGCAGTCTTTTAATGCTGTGAATACTTTGAGGATTTTGGGCCGCTGGATGCGGATGTTTACGATTCCAAATCAGTCTTCGGTTGCGAAAGCTTATCAGGAGTTTAATGATGATGGGACGATGAAGGATTCGCCGTATCGCGATCGGGCGATCGACGTGATGGAGGAACTGTACAAGTTTACCTTGCTGTTGCGCGAGGAAGTTGACTATTTGACCGATCGCTACAGCGAACGCAAGGAACAAGCCGCTAAGGAGGCGATCGCCGAGCCGCGTTCGATCGTTCGGACTTTAGTCCTCTGATTGATGCGGACTAAAGTCCGAACGATCGAACCAATTTGATCGAGAGAACAACATATCAAAAGTAACAAATCCCATGAAAAGAGTCATGTTTGTCTGCAAAAGAAACTCCTGTCGATCGCAAATGGCAGAAGGATTCGCTAAAACCATCGGAAACGGCAAGATTGGAGTCACCAGTTCCGGGTTAGAATCAAGCAGAGTTCATCCGACAGCAATTCAAGTCATGTCAGAAATCGGCATTGATATAACCGATCAAACATCCAACCCATTAAGCGAATTCAATGCAGAAGACTACGATGCAGTAATTTCTCTGTGCGGCTGCGGTGTGAATTTACCCGAAGCGTGGGTATTGCGAGAAGTGTTTGAAGATTGGCAACTAGACGATCCAGACGGACAACCCATTGAAACCTTTCACCGCGTTCGAGATGAAATTAAAGCACGAGTTGAAAAATTAGTTGACACTCTCAAATAAGATTAAGTAGATGATCTCCCGATTGTTCAATCGGGAGAATCTCAAATCTACTCGACAATCCAAGGAGTTAAACAAGGTGTCCAAGCACTTAATTCTTCATCCTTAAACCAGAGGCTGATTTCCTCTTTCGCAGTTTCCACAGCATCGGAACCATGAATAATATTGCGACCGACATTCACAGCCAAATCGCCGCGAATTGTCCCCGGTTCCGAATTCAGAGGATTGGTTGCGCCAATGATTTTTCTCGCCGACGCCACAACGCCATCGCCTTCCCACACCATCGCCACCATCGGGCCAGAAGTGATGAAGTTTACCAATCCTGCAAAAAATGGTCTTTCTTTGTGGACACCGTAATGCTGTTCGGCCAATTCTCGACTCGCCGTAATCAGCTTCATGCCAACTAGCGTAAAGCCTTTGGCTTCAAAACGACCGATAATTTCGCCAACGAGTCCGCGCTGTACGCCATCGGGCTTAATCGCTAAAAAAGTGCGTTCCACGCTGAGCTCCTAGATTTTTCTTAACTGATCCAAAAGATAGATTAACTCAGAACGCACCTAAAGGCAATTCACTCTTGGCGATATTGCGAGCTCTATTCTTTGTCAACTCTTCTGAGTCTAGGTAAAAGTACGATCGACCTTAACCCCGATTTAGTCGCAGAATACCATTTATGATGCAAGTCACAATCGATCGTGACTACAAACACAATTACACATGATATTAAATACAAATATATTGGGTAAACAACATGGATAATTAAGAAAGGTTTCAACAGTTGACAGTTGACAGTTGACAGTTGACAGTTTGAGAGCGACCTCTACCTAGAAGCAAAAGGATTGGAGTAATGAATAGTCTGATTTTTATTTCTCCCTCAAAGGGTTCCGGCTTTCAACCAATTATTTCTGGTAAAAACCTAGTTTAAAGAACTTAGTGAAGGTACAAGGCTATGGAACAAATTTTAGCATTTATTCAAACAAAAAAGCAAGAGTTTGCCCAACTGCCGTTATTTGAATTTCTAGCGAATAAGCACATTCACCCGAATCAACGACTTATTTTTGCACCTGTACTCGCTCCTTTGGCTGCGGGTTTGAGCGACTTAAACAAGTACGTCATCCGAGAATCTTCTAGTGATAATAAAGTTCAGGAACTAATTAATAAATATACTTATAAAGAAAACTACTATTGGCACGGGTATCTGGAACACTTAGAGACATTGGGGTTCAATCAATTAATGAGTTATGGGGACTTTAGGTTGCTTTGGGGTGAAGAAACTAAAAAAACCCGATCGCTCTGTTCAACCCTGGAACGCTACGGTTTCCAGGCTTCTCCGGTGCAGAAACTAATCTTAGTCGAAGTCCTCGAAGCAACCGCCACAGTTTTTTTGAGGCGGCGCTAGCAGTAGTAATGGAATTACAACAAATTACCAAACAAGAATTTGTTTATTTGGGAGCAGGTTATGTTGGTTTGGAAAATCATCACATTTTAAATACACCAGAAATGTTGCAAGTTTTAGCAGAGATAAAACTTACTGATTCGGAACGTCAAGCAGCTTTAGAATTAGCACAAAATGTATTTGAACTATTTACTGAAGCGATGAATGAGCTGTTGGCACATTCTCAAACTAATTCTTGCAATACTTTGCTGCAATCAGCCTAATTTGCTGTGTTGAATTCGCCCATCTAATGTGTTGAGTTTGTAGGGTGCTCTTCGGCGCACCAGCTCATCTTGTAACGTACGCAATATCTACCGAAAAAGTCAACCAGTACGTATTTCGATAGGTGTCAAAGTCAATCGGTGCTTACGGCCCACCCTACAAATTACTGGTAGGGACACAGAATTGCCTTGTCCTCAGTTGCTTAAACAATTACTAAATTATCTCTGTGAACCACAGTTTCTACGCCTGGATAACCCAATATTTCGGCAATTTTGTCTGACTTGTATCCCTGAATTTTTATCAATTCTAAACTGTGATAATTCACAATTCCTCTAGCAATTTCTTTACCTTCAGTGTCACACAATCGCACGGCGTCTTCTGCCTGAAATTCTCCTTCTATTTGCGAAATGCCGGCGGCTAAAAGCGATTTGCCACGTTGAGTAATTGCTGTGACAGCACCCGGATCTAAGTAAAGTTTGCCAGCCGGAATTAGCACGTTGGCTATCCAGTGTTTCCGGGCGTTTACAGGGCGCGGTTGAGGCTCGAATTGAGTGCCGATCGACTCTCCGTTGAGTATGTGCTCGATATTACCAGGAAAGCAGCCGTTGGTGATGACGGTGCGGACTCCTGATGCTGTGGCGATTCTGGCTGCTTCTATTTTTGTCACCATGCCGCCGGTGCCCCAGCCACTGCGGGAATCTCCTGTTTGTACTTGCAATTCGGTGAGCTGTGCCATACTTTGGACTAGGACGATCGGCTGCGCGTCAGGATTGCTGCGCGGATCGGCTGAGTAGAGTCGATCGACATCTGTGAGCATGAACAACCAATCTGCTTCGACTAAGCTAGCTACTAGCGCCGAAAGCGTGTCGTTATCGCCGAATTTGAGCTCGTCTACCGCTACAGTATCGTTTTCATTGACGATCGGAATCACGCCCAACTTCAGCAGTTGCTGAAACGTATTATAAGCGTTAACATAACCATTCCGCTGCACTAAATCGCCCCTAGTGAGCAATACTTGCGCGATCGGCTGTTGTAGAGTCGTAAACAAGTCATCGTACACGCGCATCAGCCGCCCTTGTCCTACGGCGGCCACAGCTTGTTTCAGAGCAATGTTTCGCGGGCGTTCCGTCAAACCCAGGCGCGCACAGCCAACTCCAACCGCACCGGAAGAAACCAAGACTACTTGATGCCCTTGGTGTCGCAAATTAGCCAAAACTTCGACTAATGTGGCAATGGTTGAAAGTGCTAAGTTTCCTGTAGTCGATCGAGTCAGCGTCGAAGTTCCAATTTTAACAACAATAGTTTGAGTCATCAGTCATCTGTCATTAGTCATCGGTCATTAGTTATATTATCTGTGATCGCACGCCAGTCAACCCACCCTCTGACTAATAACGGAAAGCGAGGTGGGACAGCACTAATGACTAATGACCGATCTAAAATTGGTTCGTAGTGCGGACTTCAGTCCGCTCCAAGTTGCGGACTGAAGTCCGCACTACGAACCGTTTTTGTTATGATAATCGACCGGACACGATATGACCAATGACTAATGACTACTTTCTGCCATCAAGAGAAGCCCCCAAAGCTTGAGAAACCCACACTTCAAAAGAGCGCACCGGATGCTTGCGAAGCGCATACCCAGCATCAATCATTGGCTCGACTAAAATAGTGAACATACCCAAACGATTGCCGGCTAAAACATCAGTAAAAAGTCGATCGCCCACCATCGCCACCTGTTCCATCGGTAAATTCATTGCAGTCACGGCTTTGCGCAACTTGCGGCGCGACGGTTTCGCAGCACCAGTGATGTAAGGTAGATTCAAAGAATCAGCAATTCGACCGATTCGAGTCTGACTTAAATTATTGCTAGCCAACCACAGAGATACCAGCGGTTTAATTTCTGCCACCCACAGGCTGAGTTCGGGAGAAGCATTCATTGCCGTAATCGGAACGAGAGTTTCGTCCACATCCAACACTAATCCTTTAATCTGATATTTCTCAAGAATATCCGCCGTTAAGTTCACGATTGAATCGCCTAAAACTAAGTCAGGCTGTAATAGTTTGCCCCAAGTCATAATTATTTTAGATTTTAGATTTTAGATTATGGAATTGAGAAATAAGAAGTTGGAATTTACAGATTGAGAAAGCTGATGTAGGGTGCTTATGGCGCACCTTACCGCTATAATTCTCGTGTCAAACTACTTTTTGGGTCAGCCCTGTATTAGTCATTACCGAGCTATTGACCCGATCGCACTTTCTGATCGATTTTAGCCACAGCAGCATTGTGTTCGGCCAGAGTGCGGCTAAAAATGTGAGTGCCGTCATACCGCGCCATAAAATACAGATATTCTGTATTTTCTGGAGTCAGAGTCGCCTCCAGACTTGATATTCCCGGAGCGGCGATCGGAGTTGGTGGTAGTCCTGCATTGATATAAGTATTATAAGGAGAAGGCGTTTCTACCTGTTTAAAAGTCAGAGGTTTCTCCTTAGTTTGCCTGATACCGAGAGCATATTCAACTGTCGGGTCAGAACCCAACGGCATATTTTGTTTCAGACGGTTGTTGAATACCCCAGAAATCCGATTGCGCTCGCTTGCCACCACAGCTTCTTTTTCCACAATACTCGCCAGCGTCACCCACTCTTTGAGAGAGAGTTTAGTATTATTTTGATTTTTTTGATAGACCGGCAGAGCTATCTTCTCGAAACGGCTGAGCATTTGTTTGATCACAGCTTCCGGGGTAATTGCATCGCCGTCTAGCTGATAAGTATCCGGGTACAAAAAACCTTCCAAATGAGGCAAACCGCTCGGGAGCCAAGGGTATTGAGCGTAGGGAATTTGACTCACCGCTGCCGTAAAATCCTTAGCCGGGAAGAAACCTTGCGCTTCAAAATAAGTGCTCATTTGTGTAAGCGACCACCCTTCAGGAATCGTGAAACTCTGCTGTACAACTTCACCTTTCCAAAGTTTGTCAGCAACGGCGCTTAGTGGCTGAGTTGGCGATAGTTCGTAAGTTCCTGCTTTAAATCCTCCATCGCGGTTTTGCAGAGTCAACCAGCGCGTCCACATATTCCATGCAGAAGCCGATCGAATTAAGCCAGCCGCCTCTAAATCCCGCCCGATTTTTTGGCTAGAAGTACCTTCGGGGATTTGGATAGAAACAGCAGCATCCTCTAACGGTGTAGTGGACGTTTCAGCTATTTTAGGAGGTGCTGAAGCCCAGCTCCACCAAGCCCAGCCCTGCCAAGCACAAACTCCCCAAATTGCCGGCAGCAACAGCAGATAAAACAACCATTTAGAGACTTTCGGAGTACCTTTTCGATTCTCGCGCGCGTTGCTTTTTGTCAGTTGTTCTTTACTCATAATCCGTTGTCCTCGATAAGCAGCGCTTAAGTAACGACTAATGACTGATGACTTGCGATTGATGATCGAAAAGTTACCAGAAAGAATTGGTTTAAAGCCCCAAGCCCTAAAGGCGAGAAATTAAAATCAGACGATTCATTACTCCAATCCTCGGACTTCTAGGTAGAGGTAGCTGTCAACTGTCAACTGTCAACTGTCAACTGAATGAAGGATACAAGCCTTTTTAAAGGCACAATTCCAAGGCTCAGTTCAATAGCCCGAGCATGAAGGCAGAAGGCACAATTTTGAAAAACTTCGATCGGGCGAGCAGTTTACTTTTTGATAAAATAGTAAAAACCTCTGCTGTTTGCCGTTAGACCTTCTGCCTGCAATTAATATCTAATCAAGCTCGTCAAAGAACTGGTCTTCCAGCATCGGCAACATCGGTTCCAGCCTTTGGAACTCTTCTTCTGAGAGCAATTCTGGCTTGCCGTCATCATTCATTCGAGCCAAGATAAAGAACGGGTCGAGAGGCGTATAAATGGCATATTCCTGTTCTTTGTAGTAGAAGCTGGTCAGCCACATCAGCTCCTCAAACTCCGACTCCTCATCCGGGTCGGCATCTGGCATTATATCCTCTGCGGGAAATTCCGGCAATTCGCCAACTACAGTCAGCGTGACTGCCGTGCGCCGGAGAGTCAAATTCTGCTCTTGCAGGACAACTCTAGCAGTATCAAAAATTTTGTCAATTTCAGTCTCGTCTTCTACAGGAATTGCTGCTTCGTCTGTTTCGTCTCCGTGCCAAGTAAAAATTTCTACTGGCGAGTCAATGGGAAGCAGCAGAGCGTATTCTTGACCTTCTAAGTCCATAGAATATTCTATGTTGCAAGTTAGCGATCGCCCAAATTCATCAGTCAGGGTGACGGAAACTTCCTTAGAACTGCCATTCTCTTTGCGGTATGGGGATGAGGACATCGCGTATATATGATTTTACTTATTTAGTACCGAGGTACTGGGGAGTTTTCGACCGTGTGTCAACGGTGACAGGTGTGCGTAGCAAACTTGCACAACCTAGGATATCACGCCTTTGTTAAGCTAATACGCACTTGAAATGCTAATGGGGCATTGGGCATTGG
>PVWI01000276.1 GCA_003003725.1 filamentous cyanobacterium Phorm 6
GAACAAAGCGATGCAGGGAAACAAAGCACGAGTGCCAAAACAAAAAACAAGGAAAAAACTGCTAATTCCAAATCCAAAATTGCCAACTCAAAACAAAATAACTCTGCTGCTTTTTGGATGTCGGAGTCTAGTTTGTGCAGCCAAGCATTCCACAGCGCACCCAAACCGCTCGTCCTCTCTGACGTAGGTGAATTAATCAGCAACGAACAAGAAAGCGTCGCACAAATCTTGAAACTCCAAGGCATTCGCGCGCTGCTGGTAATTCCCATGATGGGTGCAAGCGGACAGGAAACCGTCTTGGGGTTCTTGGTTTTGCAGCACTCCGAGCCGCGTACTTGGAGCCCTGAAGAATTAGAAGTTCTGGAATCAGTCTGCGCTCAAGCGAGCAGGGCGATTATCCAAACTCAGACACTCAAAGAAGCGCAAACCATAGTCTTCGACAGAACCGCTCAGTTGCAGCAAAGTCTCGACGTGCAGGGGAAACTGTACGAACAATCTGCCAATCAACTAGAGCAAATGCGCAAATTGAAGCTGATTCAAGACGAGTTTCTCACCACTGTGAGTCACGAATTGCGCACCCCTTTAACAATCATGAAGCTAGCGATTTTGATGCTCAAACAAGCTGAACAGCCGTCAGCGAGTCGGGTTAAGTATCTCGACATTCTAGAGCAGCAGTGTTCTAAAGAAACCGCTCTGGTTAACGATTTGCTCGCCCTCAAGCAATTTGAGCCTCAGCAAGTCCCCATTTCTCTAATCAAAATCGATCTCAAGCGTTTAATTCAAGATTTAGCTGAGGATTTTGAGACAAAGTGGGCGGATAAGGGATTGACTCTGAAGGTGGATTTGCCCAAGTTTGCCCGATTGGAAACCGACCCGGACAGTCTCAAGCGGGTGCTGCTGGAACTGCTGACGAATGCTGGCAAATACTCGGCTTCTGGAACTGCGGTAGTTTTCGAGGCGTCTGAAGCGGGCGGCTGTATTGTCCTGAGCGTTTCTAATTTCGGGCCCGGCATTGCTGCTGTTGATTTGCCCCACATCTTTGACAAGTTCCGCCGCGGCACTGGCATTACTGACCAAGCGATCGCCGGTACGGGTTTGGGTCTGGCGCTGGTAAAGTGTTTAGTGCAGCACTTGAATGGTACGATTGATGTGTCTAGCTGTCCGGCAGAAAGTTCTGAAGCTGACGAGTTGTGGCGCACATCTTTTACTCTGACTCTGCCGCAATTTCCACCGGAATTTTCTAATCTAGAATAATAGTTCGGTTGAAAAGCGGTTGGGAATTGGCTGCGAACAGGCGAAGACTTGGGGAGCATTTGAGTTTTGCTTTCGTATGAGTGCGAGCTTAAAATCTCGCTTATATATAAGCTGTGCTGTTCTCGAACTCATGCTCGCACTCCTAAAAAACGCTTTTTACTCTCATTGAAATGCTCCCCCCAAGACTTATATGATGTCCGGTTGTTTGCTGGTAATTAGTACGTGTTTGTACTGAGGACTAAAGTCCTCTCTTGATGAATTAATCAGGACTAAAGTGCTTAGTACGAACTGAATTATGGTAGTATAGCCGGAGATTATATTACGAATTATTGACCAAAGAAACCTATTGTTTTAACTTTTGCAAATGCCTGCAACGCGTCTTTTTGTACATCGAAGTCGGTTTCTGCGTTTAGGAATGTCCTCTAAAAAGAAAATCATCGCGGTGCATGGAACTAGATAGCCAATATTATGCTCACAAAAGCTGCACCTAAAACTCTGCGTTGGCAACGTTCTAAATATTCGCCGCTGGCACGACAAATAGACGTTTTTGCTGCGGCGGGAAAGTTTATGTTCTTTTTGTGGTGGGATGGACTGCTGCAAAATAATTCTGCTCATACTAGAAGAATTCGCGCCCATTGGTTGGTCAATACTTTGCTGGACTTAGGCCCGACTTTTATTAAAATCGGGCAGTCTCTTTCGACTCGGGCGGATTTGCTGCCGCTGGAGTACGTGAAGGAGTTGGAACAGTTGCAGGATCGGGTGCCTGAGTTTAGTTCCGAAGAGGCGATCGCGCTTGTAGAATCAGAGTTAGGTAAAGATATTTATGCTTTGTACCGCGATTTTGACCCATTGCCGATCGCGGCTGCGAGTCTGGGACAGGTGCACAAAGCGAGGCTGCACACCGGGGAAGACGTGATTGTGAAGGTGCAGCGTCCGGGTTTGGAAAGCTTGTTCGATTTGGATGTGAAGGCGGTGCGTCAAGTGATGCGTTTGTGCGATCGGCATTTGCCTGGGACGCGCAAGTATGATCTAGAATCTATTTATCACGAGTTTTTTAAGATTTTATATCAAGAAATTGACTACGTGCAAGAAGGTAAAAATTCCGATCGCTTTAGCGAGAATTTTCAAGAATTTCCTCAGATTATTGTCCCGAAAGTCTACTGGCAATACACGACTAAAAAAGTGCTGACTTTAGAATATGTTCCCGGCATTAAGGTAGATGATAGGATTAGTTTAGAGGCGATTGGAGTAGATATTGCCAAGCTTAATCAACTCGGAATTTGCTGTTACTTAAAACAATTGTTGCTAGACGGCTTTTTTCAAGCTGATCCGCATCCGGGCAATTTGGCGGTAACAGAAGATGGTAGCTTGATTTTTTACGACTTTGGGATGATGGCTGAGGTGAAGTCTTTGGCTAAAGACCAAATGGTCAAGACTTTTTTTGCTGTGATGAGAAAGGATACTGATGAGCTAATCGATACTTTAATTACGATCGGCTTAGTTGAGCCGATGCCGGATATGATGCCGGTGCGGAGGCTGATTAGTTTTCTGTTGGATAAGTTTATTGATAAGCCGATCGACTTTCAAGCATTTAATGAAATTAAGAACGAACTTTACATCATGTTCGAGCAGCAACCGTTTCGCCTGCCAGCACAAATGATGTTTATTGTCAAGTCGGTGACGACTCTCGACGGCATAGCCAGAACTCTCGATCCTAACTATAATTTCTTAGCATCGGCTCAGCCTTTTGTCAAGAGTATTGCGGTGAGTAAAGGGCGGGGAAGTGCGATCGGGGAATTGGCAAAACAAGCGCGAACTTTTATCACGTACAAGTTGCAACAGCCGAGCAAATCGCAAGTTTTCCTCAAGCGTTTGGAGCGGCGGATTGAAGATGGCGAATTGCAAATTAGGGTGCGAAATATCGAGAGCGATCGCGCCCTGAAACGCATCAATTTAGCTCTGAAAACTCTAATTTTTGCCTGTGTGGCTGGTTTTGGGGTGCTGTCGGGTGCGGTGCTGCTGGTGGGCGGATATCAAACGGGGGCGATCGTCGCTTTTGCTGTGGCGGGATGCGGCGGTTTGTTTGTAGTGCGCTCTTTCTTAGATTTGTTAGTTAGGGAAAAGCTCGATAAAATGGCTGAAAAATAAATATACTCGGTAATAAGGTTCGTAGTGAGGACTTTAGTCCTTCTTTAAACAATAAATGCTGACTTATTTACCCTGTATTTTTAGCTGATTTAATGCTGCCAAACGCTCATATTCTGATTGTTGGGCCGCTAAATCTGCTTCAATTTCTGCTCGATTTGCGTGATAATAAGTCAGTGCCGCATAAACCTGCGCTAAGGCGAGATGATCCAAATCGGCTGCTATTTCCTCAGCACTATTACCTTGTTTGTATAAGACTACGATTCGCTGCACCGATGTGGCAGTACCTACAACGATCGGGATGCCACCGCGAAGATGCGGATCGCGGATAATTAAAGTGCCAATATCAGTTAAAGTTGGCATAGGTGAATCTGGGCTTAAAAATTTGAATTCAAGTATAGCATAAATTTATTAATTTTTTAAGCTATAATCTAATCAACCTGCCCTAAGTGTTCCAGAAGATAAGCAGCAGGAGGATTTGCTATGTCAACTACTGTTCGAGAAGTTTACGATCGCGTTCTGTCTACCCTTTCACCAAAGGATAGACTGCGCTTGGCAACTCTTATTCTCAACGATTTGGTGCAGCAAAATCTGTCAGTAGTCGATGAAAGCGAGACTTGGACTGAAGAAGATAAACTCGATGTAACGGCATTTTCTTTACAGTACGCGGCCAGCATTTTTCCTGAAAACGAGGAGATTTAATAGTGTCTTTTAATCCTGGTGATGTGGTGACAGTCGATTTTCCTGGTGTCACGGGCATTAAACGTCGTCCGGCTGTAATTCTCTCATCTGTCACCTATAACACAACCCGCCGCGATGTAATAGCTGGACTCCTGACTACACAGACAACTGCTTTAGGTGTAACTGATTATATACTCCTAGATTGGGCAACAGCGGGTTTACGAGTCGCTTCAGTTTTTCGCAGTTTTATTGTCACTCTACCGCCATCTTCCAACTTAGTTCTAATTGGTCATCTGTCGGAACGTGACTGGAAGGAGGTTCGTGCTTGTTTGAAAGTCGCTCTTGCGGATTTGGAATGATATAGTTGTTACTGTTGGACTAAGAAACGTTCGATAACATCCTCTTTAGAGCAGATTCTAATTGAATTTTGCCGACTTAATTTATGAAATATTTTGCTCTACTACCGTGCTTCTACATACTCACAGAGAGTAGTTGGTTCGGGAATGGATAAACCATCTTCTCGCAACCCTTCTAAGTGAAATTCGATCGCTTCTTTAATTTGCTGCTGTACTTCAGAAAAAGTAGCGCCTGTGGCTGCACATCCGGGTAAATCTGGCGCATAAGCTGAATAGTTATTGGGTGTTTTTTCAATGACAATGGCATAACGCATCATTTAGTCTCGACTTTAGAGTAGATTAGGATTGACGCACTGACCAAAGAAACCGGGTTTTTACCGAATCTGCTGACTACAACCAAATATTTCCTAAAAAACCCGGTTTCTGAGCCCCAAACAGTTTGTGTTGGCCAATTGCTATCACCCGAATTTCGCGAGTCTGTTGTTTGAAGAGTAAACCCCCGCGTAGCAGGTAATGAAATGACCAAAAGCCGATAACTTCGTAGAAAAAGGTTCTCAAAAAAAGACTTGACAAAGGGATGAAATCGCTATAGATTACAGCTTACAGCTCTCGATGCGAGAGAAGAGACAAACACCACACCTCCACAGAACTCGAAACTCCCACCAACAGGGAGGTGGCCCACAGGTGCTTGCTTATTAAAGGTTAGGTTACTGTAGTTCAACCACTCTCCTCCTTTTCGCCAACCGCAACGATCGCCTAGCTTGCATTCAGTGTCATAATCAACTTTACCACCAACTTCCAACCAGATTTTTTTCTGGACGCTAAAGCCAAAACGACCCTGACTGTATTTTACCCACAACTGGTCGATCGTCCGCAAATCATCGCAAGGAAAATTCTCAATTGATTCCCTATCCAAATAACCTTCCTTCTCCCGTCTAGCGGCTTTCAGCATCACCTTGAGTGTTTCCCCATCCGCTTCTTTCCACTTCCCCGCCGCCAATAAATTCCGCAGACGAGTATAGTCAACACCCCGCGCTGATTTAAGCTGTACCGAAACACTGGCAACCGTTGGCGGAATCGGTTCCCGCAGATAACTCAACCAATCTTTCATCGACTGCGGCCGCTTTTGCGGATCGGATGCCATTCCTTTTTCTATTGCTAAACTCACCCAATCTTTCACCCCAAAATTTTTCGCAGGTGGCAATGCTTCATTTCTAAAATGCCGATTGAGGGAAGCTGTTGGCACTTTTCCCGTTACCGCATAATATAAAGATGCAGCTAAAGCATAAATATCAACTGTTGGTTTACCACTACCTTCGATATGCTGTTCCCAAGGAGCAAAAGCAGGGTTATGAGGATGTCTGCTGCTAATAATAGTTGGCATTAATTCACTTGCAAGACCAAAATCAATTAACACTGCTTGCCCGTTGGGACGCAACATAATATTACCTGGATGGGCATCTCGATGGACAATTCCTGCTTGGTGAACATCACTTAATGCTTCTCCAATTTGGCGGATAATTGCCACTGCTTCTGTATCCGGGAGTCTGCCCTGTTGCCGTACAGTATTAAATAAACTTTGCCCGACGATTAAATCCATTACCAAACAGTGAAGGCCTGCTTCCTCAAACAAATCGCTGACGCGGACAATTCCAGGATGGGCGTTTTGGCAAAATTTGGCTAAGATTTGCCCTTCGCGGATAAATCTGCGAACAAAGTTGGCGTATTCCGGGTCATTTTGCAAACCCAAATTCGGCGTCTTGAGGACAACTTGATGCTTAAGTTGCAAGTGTGTGGCCTTGTAAGTCATGCCAAATCCCCCCATTCCGAGGATGTCGTCGATGCGGTAGGGGCGAGTTTTGAGGGTTGTTTGTCCGGGCGTCCACAGCATGGCAGGTTGCTTAAATTCTCTCTAATTGCTAATTATGATAATTGATTTAATCAAAAAAGATTTCCGCATCAACGTAAAGAAAGCAAAGCAAAGAAACCGGGTTTTTTACTGAATCTGCTGGCTACAACCAAGTATTTTCCTAAAAAACCCGGTTTCTGGGCCCCCGTCGTAATTCCTAAGCAAAAAGGGCGGACAATATGCCTACCCTTCTTTGTTAGATATCAATTTGATATCAGAGTTAGATTTTTCAATACCCCCAGGGGAATTCGAATCCCCGTCGCATCCGTGAAAGGGATGTGTCCTAGGCCTCTAGACGATGGGGGCGTATTGCGTGTGCTTTTGTTCAGCACCTTTATTAAATTAACTCATCTTTCCCAATCTGTCAACTACTTTGCAAAAGTTTTTTTCTATTCGTCTGAAAGTTGCTCGCAGTAGGCTTTGAGGATGCGGGCGCAATTGCCGATCGCCCCGAGATGAGCAATTTCAAACCCGTGGGTGTTCTGCGTAGGGAAAGCCAAACAAGCAGCGCGGGCGACATGGCCGAACTTCATGGCGATCGAAGCATCGCTCCCAAAACCGCTAATCACCGCCAACTGCACCTCTACACCGGCTGCTGCGGCTGCTGCGCGTAGTTGGGCGTTCAATCCTTCATCATAGATTCCGTAGCTGTCCTGAACGAGCAGGACTGGGTTTTCGCCGTCTGCGATCGGGTATTCCGCAGCCAGAGGGCAAATTTCCAAAGCAATCAGCGCGTCCAACTGCTGGCGCTGCGAGAAATACAAAGCGCCGATCGCCCCAACCTCCTCCTTCGCCGACGCCACCAAATAAACATTCACCGCAGGCTCTTTCAAACATTCCGCCAGAGCCAGCAAAATCGCCACAGAAGCCTTGTTGTCCAGGGTGTAGCTTGCGATCCAATCCTTCAAGCGAATCGGCTGTTTGCGGTGCTTTCCCACCACCATCCGCGTGCCCGCTCGAATTCCGGCCTCGGCTAATTCCTCGGCGGTACATTTAGTTTCGATCCAAGCATTCTCCCAAGTCAGCGGAGTGCTTTCCTGCTGAGCTTTTTGGGGGGATTCGTGGGAGACGTGGCGACTCCCGAAGCTGAGAATGCCGCTAATTGTTTGCTTGTCGCCCAACAAATCGACTACGCCTTCGCCATAAACCCAGGGAAACGCGCCGCCCAATTTACGGACTTCCACGCGGCCTTTTTCGCCTATTGTTTTGACTATTGCGCCGATTTCGTCTTTGTGGGCGGTAATGGCGATCGACCTTTCCCGATTGCGGCCCTTAATTAGGACGATCGCATTATCCGCGCGATCCAACCAAGCATTCACACCCAGGGCGGCGAATTTTTCCATTAGTCGATCGTTAATTTCCGACTCCACACCGCTGGGTGAGTGCAGCATCACTAACTCTTCGATTGTTTGAAACAGGCGATCGAACTCTAACATTTTTAATTTTATGGTGGGTTAGTGCAGGTTAATATACAGACAACTATGTTATTTGATTTATGTTTTTCGCTAAAATCGTTCGACTTCTACAACGACAATCTCGGGCCCGCAAATTAGGCATCAAATTCAACCGAGTTGCTAACTTTAATTTGCCACAGGATCTGATTGTACTGGGAAAGCGCCAAAATGTAAACTTGCCTTCAGAAAAAGGCATGGATGGAGAATTTATAGAAGTGCTTTTAGACGACTGCTATGGAGTTGAACAATTAGATCCGTCTCTGATTAAAGTTATAGATATTGGAGCCAATGTCGGGTTATTTGCAATTGCGGCGAGAAACAGGTTTCCCCAAGCCATCATTCACGTTTACGAACCCAATCCCAACCTGGAAACTTATCTAAAAAATCAATCTCAAATAGCAAATTTTCAATATTTCATGGAAGCGGTAGGAACCGGAGATGGGAAAGTAGTGCTTGACATTCGGGAAGTGTCGGGAAAAAGTCGATCGCGCGTCAGCGAAAGCGGCGACATACCGATGATATCGTGGAAAAGGGCGATCGAGCGAATTGGCGGCAGCGTCGATTTAGCCAAAGTAGACTGCGAAGGTGCAGAATGGTTATTATTTGAAGATCGAGATACTTGGCAACTCGTGCAAAACCTTTCTTTAGAATATCACCTGTGGTCTGGTCACACTCATGCCGAAACTCGACAAGTCATTGAAAACTTAGGATTTCGGGTCAGAAAACAAATACCAATAGATCGATGGTACGG
>PVWI01000277.1 GCA_003003725.1 filamentous cyanobacterium Phorm 6
TCAGGGCGTTGTTGCCGAAGGCGAATCCGCCGTTGCAGTCTAGGGGCATGAAGGATACCCATTCGCTCCAGCCGAATGCTTCGATGGCGGCTGCAATTTCGGAGGCTGAGTTATCGCCAGAATTGTTGTCGGCAATTGCAACGCGGGTATTTGGGAGCGATCGAATTTCGCCGACTAGAGAGTGCAAGCAGTCGATTGTCAGACGGGGCGTCTTGTAATTAACAATCACTACGAGTAATGAGTACGGCTGACTAGACGCACTGGCATTCGACATAAGGGCAATACTCTTTATTGACTTTTCTAGCTCAGCTTGTGGTCTTTGGCAAGTATTGGGCGATCGGAGATTTTAGATCCGCCTCCTACTTTACCAGCTGTGAACGGACGTGCAGTAGATTTTCTTTTTTTCTCTTTCAAAACTCTCAGCGGGGAGTGGAAAGCCCCGCCCTTAAACGATCCGAGAGCAAGAGACAACAACTAAACTTAAAATTTGCACTCAGAAAAGCCACGAGCTAAATTCAAACCTTGGAGGATTGCAACATCTTCAATAAAAGCTCCCACCGCGAACGGTGCATTTGTTGGTGTGTCATGCTGTGAGCCTCCTGGAGAGATGCTTTGCCCATACTTTCAAGCCTCGGCAAGTTTTGCGCCGACCATTCGATCAAATCTGCTAAGGCCACAGGGTCGTTAGAATTAGCAATTACACCTGTTGTGTGGTTTAGGATGCAGTCGCGCAGTCCGTCTGTGTTGCTGGCGAGTACCGGTACTGCTTGGGAATAAGCATCGTAAACAATCCGGGGCTGCTCGTCTGAAAGATTTGGAACTACAACAGCATGATATTCTTGTAGCAGTCGAAAAAATTCTTTGCCGTAAGGAAGCGTTCCCAAAAATTGGATATTAACCGATTTTTGTAGATTCTTGCTAAGTGTTTTGCATTGGTTTAACAATGAGCCATCGCCAAGAATGTCGAGATTAACAGCAATGTTTTTGTCGTCCAAAATTTTCATTGCTTCTAGGAGAACTAACACGCCTTTACTGGACTCCAATCTGCCAGCAAATAGAAGTTTGAGTTTTTTGTTTGATGGAGATGTCTTTCTGTGCCATATTTGCGCTGCATCGGCTTCGGATATGATATTTTCTTCATCTATCCAGGAAGCATGGATGATGTGACCCCGTTCTTGTCGCTTTGTCAGTAAACTATGCTGGTATTCCGATTGTGTGAAGATTGTCAAATTGGCATTGTTTACGCACCAGCGATTGACTATTTCCGATACATAAGCGATGATTTTGTCTTTGATTTTTATGGTTTTGCCTGGTTCCAGACGCCACGGTGCGGACTCGACTACGAGTACGTAAAATTTTCGCTGAATCAGGGCTATTGGTGTGACTAACCAGCCCATAGGAATTGGCCAGCCTGCTACGCAACTGTGTACAATATCTGAAGAGCCGATCGCACTCCAAAGTTTGGCAACTGTAGCAGGTAGCGTCAATATTGCGTCTTTGTAGCTGTTTGGGCAGGGAAGGTCGATGAATTCAACGTTAGAAAAGGATGGTTCGCGGTTGACGGCAATCTGGTTTTCTGGGGATTTTTCTTGTTGGCCAGGACTTGCTAGGGTGAAGTCTTTCAGATACTTGAAGTGTTCGGTTAGGTCTTTTGCCCACATTGGATCGAGATACCTGTCACCTTTTTCATCGCAGGTGGATCTGATATTCATCACCATCAGATAACGCTTGCTAATGGGTTCTAGAAACTCTAAAGCCTGTTTTTTCTTGACGACTTTTTCTGAGATTTTTGAATTGACTTGCATAGCTGGCATCCTAATTTATTGAATTGATGGTAGTCGAGAATTAAATTTAAATTTTCGGCTCCGAAAATTTTGGTAACATCAAACACCGAACGCTGTTCATTTGTTTGATGTTACCCAACAACCACGATAATTTTCACCCCTCAATAGACATACTTACTCGTTGCTGATTTTATTTTTCTCTTTTGACTGCTAACCCGCTGACAAGGTTCCAGATCGGGAAGTAGTTGTATCGCTTGTCTTTAATTGCACCTTGTTTGAATTCGCACAATATTCGAGCCAGAGAGCGCTCGTCAATGGATTTGAGATTTGAGATTTGAGAATCGACCTTACTGATGAACAAGATCGAAAGTGGTTTTGCCAAAACTATATCTGCAATTAATCTGGATTTTTGTAGTGGGTTTTACAAATACTAAAGTTTATAATGCCTGTAGGTCTGACTTGCCGCTCGGTGCAGGAGCGAATGTCGATAAACTAACCCGTTCATGTCGTCAGAATAACCGCCGCCAATGACGCAAGCGACGGGATAACCGCCTGAACAGCAAGTAGACAAAACTTGCATTTCGCGACGAAATAAACCCGTATCAGTTAAAGCTAATTTTCCCAACTTATCAGCCTGATGGGGATCTACTCCGGCATCGTACAAGACTAAATCTGGCTTGACATCTGAAAGCAAATCTGGTAAATATTTGGCTAAAGTTTGTAAATATTCATCATCTTCTATACCCTCAGATAGATGCACGTCTAAATCGCTTTTTTGTTTTGTGCCGGGAAAATTCACCTGGCAGTGCATCGAGAAAGTAAACACACTCTGGTCATCTTGAAAAATTACAGCGGTTCCATCTCCTTGATGTACGTCTAAATCGATAATTAAGACTTGGCGAACTAAACCCAATTGTTGCAGGACACGGGAGGCGATCGCCAAATCGTTGAAAATACAAAAACCAGACCCAAAACCAGGGAAAGCGTGATGAGTTCCGCCCGCTGTATTGCAAGCCAAACCGTATTCTAAAGCGAGCTTTGCCGTTAGTACCGTCCCTGCAACCGCAATGAAAGTGCGGTTAGCAAGGGCCCGACTCCAAGGCAGACCAATTCGCCGAATCGCTTTGGCATCGAGCGTCCCGTTGCAGTAAGCTTGAACGTAGTGGCGATCGTGGACTAATTCAATCCATTCTTGAGGGGGAAGTTCGGGAGCGTGAAATTGCGATCGATCTGCTACCCCATCCGCGATCAGCATCTGGTAAAGCATCCCGAACTTTGCCATCGGGAAGCGGTGACCGGGCGGCAGCGGTGCAACATAATCTTCGTGGTAGATAATTGGTAAGTCCATGAAGATGATTGTAGAACGAATAGACGAATCCAATAATTCTTGTCGATCGGGCTATTCGAGCCTGCTAGCTTATAGGCTTTTGGAGGAGAAGTCCAATTGAAAGCCTGCAACCTCAAATTTAAATTCGCTGGAGAACCTGTATATGCAACTACAAACAGTCTGGGAGTCCGGCAGCAACAACCCCGAAAATGCTGAGAACTTCGATAATATCGCTGAGTGGTGGAAAAACCTCAACGGCAAAGAAATTAGCTGGGTTGAGCGACTGATTCCGCAAATCGGCGGTATGAGCGAAATTCACTGGCAACCCCAGCGTTTTGACGTAACATTTGTGATAGTCAATCCCGAAATTAGCGAAGAGACTCTCTATTGGTACAAACCCGATTCTCCTGTCCAACGCAACACCACAGTTCAGAAACTAGAACTAGACAACCTGCAACAGCAATTGTACATCTATCCTCAGTTGGAATCAGAAGTGGTAATTTGCATAGGATTTCCAGAAGTGAAATATCAAACACTTGAATTAAACAATCCAGAGTTTGCGTTGGGGGAAGATAATATATTGCTGCTGTGGGAGGCTGAGCAAGAACTTGAAATTAAAATCTCCCTCAGCACTGAAAATCTTGCTAAACTTAAGGAATTGCTGGCATAGAAGAAACCGAGAAAATAGTTGATCGGGCAAGCCTTGGGTGCGGGCGAGCCGATTTGTACTCTTAGTTGTCTATAAATACCTTAAGACTGACGCGCGGGTGTCTCGAAACCGCGTTTTTTCACAGCAATACAGACGTTGCAGCCCGGAGCAAAAGTCAAAAACCGGGTTGTTTCGCATCGGGGTGCGCCCAGGTGTGTATCTCTGCTCAAACCTTTTGAAGGTGGTAGCTGAATGTTCAGAAGCTTGGGTCATCCTCCCCGGTTTCTTGGGTCGGCCGTGCCTAATTCATAATTTTTTGCAGTCGATTTAATTTTTCCGCGAATAATGGGATTTATTGTGGCACTAAAATACAATCGAAATGCGGTTGATTTGAGTGGCGAATTTAAGACGAGTAGCCCCAAACTTGCTCGCTGACAATGTGCGTTATTTGATGAACCAATTTCTCAAAAAAAATCTCTATTTGCCGAGTAATATAAAAATTGATATAATGATTTTTATGTCACAGAAATGCTTAATTTATTAAAAGATCGCTCTCCGGTCAACACGCTAAAATTTCCAATGGCAAGACAAAAAATGGCGATTGAAAAAGAAACAATTCATATTTTAATTGTAGACGATCGACCCAACAACCTCCGGTTTCTTTCAAATATATTGACGAAAGAAGGGTATAAAGTTCAGCGGGTAATTTCGGGAGAAATGGCGGTAAATGCTAATTTTACCGTTCTTCCAGACTTGATTTTGCTAGATATTGCTATGCCAACAATGAACGGCTACGAAGTATGCGAAAGACTGAAAGCTAACGAAAACACTCGCGAAATACCGGTGATTTTTCTGAGCGTTTTTAATGAAACTTGTCAGAAAGTCAAAGCTTTTGAAGTGGGCGGTGTTGACTACATTTCTAAGCCTTTTCAAGTAGAAGAATTTTTGGTACGGCTTGAAAGTCAACTGACTATACAACAGTTATCGAAACAATTAAAACAGCAGAATGTCGAACTGCAACGAGAGGTAGAATTTCGCAAGCGAACAGAAAAAGCACTCCGGGAAAGCCAAGGGCAGTTGCAGAAATTGGCGGTGAATATACCGGGAGTTATTTATCAATTTATGCGGAAATCGGATGGAACTTTCCAATTTGAATATATCAGTTACACTTGTCGGGATATTTACGAATTTGAAGCCAAAGAAATATTAAAAAATCATAATTTATGCTGCAATCAAAATCATCCTGATGACAGACAATATCTGGAAGAACAAATTGGCGAGAGCGCTCGAACTTTAGAACCATTTGCTTGTGAATGGCGGATTTGTACGCCGTCGGGACAACTCAAATGGCTGCAATCGAATTCTCGACCAGAAATGCGTGATAATGGCGATATTGTTTGGTATGGGGTACTTTTTGATATCAGCGATCGCAAGCAGGCAGAAATAGAAACCGCCAGAGCTAAAGCTGCTTTAGAACGGCAAGTTCAGCGAGAATTGCTGATTGCAAAAATAACTCAACAAATTCGATCGAGCTTGCAGCCCGAAAAAATCTTTCAAATCGCTGCAACTCAAATCGGTCAGGCATTCCGCGTCAATCGCTGTTTGATTCATACTTACGTTACGAGTCCCCAAGTCGATCTTCCTCTGGCGGCTGAGTATCTCGAACCCGAGTGCGAATCAATTCGGAACGTAATTGTTCCAATTTGGGGCAATCCTCACGTCGTACAAATGATGATCCAAGATCGGGCGATCGCCTCCGACGACGTTTACTCAGAGCCTCTTTTGCAAGCTGCTGAATCGATTTGCCGCGTGGTTGGGTTGAAATCGATGCTGGCAATTCGCACTTCCTACCAAGGAATGGCAAACGGCGCTATTTGTTTGCACCAGTGCGATCGCCAACGGGAATGGACATCCGATGAAATTGACTTGTTAGAAGCTGTGGCTAGTCAAGTCGGAATTGCGATCGCTCAAGCTAAACTGATCGATCGAGAAAAAAACAGGCTTGGACAGCTCGATCGGCAAAATAAACAGTTGCAAGCAGAAATTCGTACCCGCGTCCGCGCCGAACAAGCTCTGCAAGAATCCGAAGCAGAATTGCGGGCGATTTTTACCGCCATGACTGACATAGTTTTAGTCAGAAATGCCGAAGGGCGCTGCATCAAAATCGCCCCGACAGCAGCGGTCAATTTGGTGAAATCTCCCACCGAACTGATCGGCAGAACCGCCCACGAAATCTTACCGGAACCTGCGGCAGATTTGATATTAAATACCATCCAACAAGTTATCAAAACGAAGCAAAGCATCAATATTGAATATAGCTATACAGTCGGAGAGCGCGAAGTTTGGCTAGACGCTAAAGTTTCTGTGCTTTCGCAAGACTCAGTGATTGTGGTGGCGCGAGATATTAGCGATCGAAAACTTGCAGAATCTGCACTCCGAGAAAGCCAGCACTTCATTCAGGCGATCGCCGATTCCAATCCCAACCTATTGTACGTTTACGATTTAGTAGAACAGCGGAATGTTTACAGCAACCGCCAAATTGCTACGATGCTCGGCTACACCGCCCAAGAAGTACAAGATATGGGTACAGCAATGATGTCAACGCTGCTCAACCCCGATGATTTGCCAGCTTTTTTTGAAAGCGTCCAAAAAGTGGAGCGAGCCAAAGACGGCGATGTCATTGAATGTCAATACCGCATGAAACACAAAAACGGTGAATGGCGGTGGATGCACAGTTGGGATACCGTATTTCTCAGAACAAGTGACGGTAAACCTAAACAAATTCTGGGCACCGCTAATGACTTCACCGATCGCAAATTAGCCCAAGAAAAACTGCTCGCATCGCAGCAAAGAATCTCATTTTTATTGCAGCAAACGCCGATCGCAGTGATCGAGTTAAACCTAAATTTAGAAATTATCACTTGGAATCCGGCGGCGGAAGCTATTTTTGGCTACAGCGAGCCCGAAGCGAAAGGGAGAGTCGCCGCCGATTTGATCGTACCTGAAAGCTACCGCGAGCAAGGATCTGAGATTTTCAATCGGGGCTTGAGGGACAAATCCAGCCCCATTTCCGAAAATCTCACCAAAGACGGCAGAATTATCATTTGCCAGTGGTACAATACTCAGCTAATTGACGAGCACGGTACAGCGATCGGCATCGCTTTAATGGCTGTAGATATTACCGAACGCAAGCAAGCAGAAACCGAACTACAAGAAAGTGCTTTGCGACAAAGAGCGATCGCCCGCGTCATTGAAAGAATGCGGCAGACTTTAGATATCCGAGACATTTTTCACACGACAACCCGAGAATTGCGCCAAACCATGAAGTGCGATCGAGTCGCCCTTTACCGCTTCAATCCTGACTGGAGCGGCGAATTTGTAGCCGAATCCGTGGATAGCAAGTGGGTTTCTCTCATCCAAGCACAGGAGATCGATGCTAACTTTACCGAAGGCGCTTTAGACAGCGAAGGTTGCCTCGCCAAAAAATTCGATAGCACCTCAGAAGAAGTATGCGATACCTATTTGCAAGAAACCGAAGGCGGAGCCTACAGCCGAGGTACAAGTTACCTTTGTGTCCCAGACATTTACAAGCAAGGCTTCGATAATTGTTACATCCAACTCTTAGAAAGATTTCAAGCCAAAGCCTACATTACCGTGCCAATTTTCTGTGGCGAAAAACTCTGGGGATTGCTAGCATCCTATCAAAATTCAGCTCCCCGCCAGTGGAGCGAAGCTGAAATCAACGTTGCAGTTCATGTCGGCACTCAGCTAGGAGTAGCATTGCAGCAAGCAGAATTGCTCGCCCGCACTCAAAGGCAGTCAATGGAACTACTTAAATCCAAGGAAAATGCCGAAGTTGCCAACCGCGCTAAAAGCCAATTTCTCGCTTCCATGAGCCACGAACTCCGCACGCCTCTCAACGCAATTCTCGGTTTTTCCCAAGTCATGGCTCGCAACAGTTCCATCACGCAAGAACAAAAAGAATACATAGCAATTATCAACCGCAGCGGCGAACATTTACTGGAACTGATCAATGATGTTTTGTCAATGTCCAAAATAGAAGCAGGTCAAATTACTATCAATCAAAGCCGCTTCAACCTCTACAATCTTCTCAACAGTCTCAGAGAAATGCTGCAACTAAAAGCCAACTCAAAAGGCTTGCGCCTCATTTTTGAAAATATCGGTGATTTGCCACAGTACATTGAAACAGACGAAGCGAAATTGCGACAAGTTTTAATTAACTTACTCGGCAATGCGCTCAAATTTACTCAACAGGGAACCGTTACTTTGTGCGTCAGCAGTCAAGTAGAAAATAACGCCGCAGGACAAGAAGAAGCCCAATTGCATTTTGAAATTGCCGACACTGGCCCCGGTATTTCTCCCTCAGAAATTCTGACATTATTCCAGCCCTTCGTACAAACTGAAACTGGTCGCAAGTCTATGCAGGGAACAGGTCTCGGATTGCCGATTAGCCAACAATTTGTCAAAATTATGGGAGGTGATATTGCTGTTGAAAGTCAACTGGATCGAGGCACAATTTTTACTTTTAATATCGGCGTTAACGTAGTCACAGAAAGTGACGAACAAGAAAAATCGGCGGTTCAACAAGTTATTGCTTTAGAAGCCGGACAGCAAACCTACAGGATATTAATAGTTGAAGATGTAGCGGAAAATCGCCAACTGC
>PVWI01000050.1 GCA_003003725.1 filamentous cyanobacterium Phorm 6
CTGTTTGGACGCTCCAACGCTCCGGGCGATCGCCCAAAATGGCGTGCGCTTGCTGGCGCTGCGATCGGCCGGATTCAATCACGTCGATTTAGCAGTAGCCCGCGATTTAGACTTAACTCTGCTGCGAGTTCCCGCTTATTCTCCCTACGCCGTCGCCGAACACGCAGTCGCCATGATTTTGTCCCTCAACCGCAAAATCCACCGCGCCTACAACCGCGTCCGCGAAGGCAATTTTGCCCTAGACGGCTTGTTGGGTTTTGACCTCCACGGTAAAACGGTGGGAATTGTCGGAACAGGGAGAATTGGCGCAATTACTGCCCAAATTCTGCACGGATTCGGGTGTCGCCTGCTGGGATACGATGTTTACCAAAACCCAGATTGCGTAGCCCTGGGGATGGAATACGTCGCACTCCCGGAACTATTCGCCGCCTCTGATATTGTCAGCCTCCACTGTCCGCTGATCCCGGAAACTTACCATTTGATCAATGCAGGGGCGATCGAGCAAATGAAGCCGGGGATCATGCTGATCAATACCAGCCGCGGTCAGTTGATTGACACTAAAGCTGTCATCAAAGGGCTGAAATCGGGTAAAATTGGCTACCTCGGCTTAGATGTGTACGAACAAGAGACGGATCTGTTTTTTGAGGATTTGTCAAATCACGTGATTCAAGACGACGTATTTCAGCGCTTGCTGACTTTTCCCAACGTCCTGATTACCGGACATCAAGCTTTTTTTACCGAGGAGGCTTTGAAAAATATCGCCGAAAGCACGATCGGCAATATCACGGATTTTGAACAAGGGCGCACTTCTCCTAATCAAATCGACCTCAGTGAATTGAAAAAATGAGTCAAAAGAGCGATTTTGTAGCGAGGGCAATTGTTTAAAATCAATTGATATGTTTGTTTTGCTTGCAATTTGTGAAAGTCTGGCTTAATCTCATCAATTAGTCCCGGCTGCCAGAATGCTGTGCTAAATGCCGGATAATTACACTGGCAGCAACTCAAAGCCTGCAATTTTACTTGACACCGGAGGAAGTATCAAATGACACAAGCTAACTTTTCTGACGACACACAAACGATGACTGAAGTGGTCACGGTAGACCTGGTGACTGATGAAGCGGGGGTCATGACTACAGTGACAACCGCAGAAACACCGACAGATCAGTTTCAAGATATTAAAAACCAAGTTGTGACAATTTTGTCGGAACTTCCAGCCTATCTCTCCAATTTTTTTGCTGATTATCAAAAACCCCTGATAACTGTTGGTTTAATCTTGGCAGGCGGTATTAGCATTAAGGTATTGCTGGGAGTTTTAGGTGCTCTTAATGATGTCCCTTTGGTAGCTCCAGTTTTTGAGTTAATTGGCATGGGATATACGGGTTGGTTTGTTTACCGTTATCTACTCAAGGCTTCCAACCGCCAAGAGTTGTTAACGGAAGTTGATTCTCTAAAAGAACAAGTTGTGGGCAAAAAATATTAGACGAAGGAAGAAGGAAGAAGGAAGAGGAAGGAAGGAAGGAAGAGGGAAGAGGGAAGATTTTTCCCTGTTTCACAGGAGTGCGAGCTTAAGAACTCGCTATGGACAGGCAACCGATCTCTTAAGCTCGCACTCATGAAAAATGCTTTTGACAAAATCGGGATGCTCCCACTCTCCCACTCTCCCACTCTCCCACTCTCTCCAACTCTTAATTTTGATGACAAACTTGTTGCAAAGTGGCGGTAAAGTCGGGGTAGGAAATGGCAGCGGCTTCGGCGCGGTGAATGGTGGTTTTGCCACTGGAATTCAGGGCTGCGATCGCCAAACTCATCGCTATTCTGTGGTCAGTGTAGCTGTCAACATCCGTCCCGGTTAAAGGAGTTCCCCCGGTAATTTCCAAACCGTCGGGTAACTCGGTAATTTGGGCTCCCATGCGGTTGAGTTCCGCAGCAGTCACAGCTAGCCGATCGCTCTCTTTGACTCGCAACTCTGCCGCATCTCGAATTATTGTAGTACCGGAGGCAAATGTCGCGGCTACTGCCAGAATCGGGATTTCGTCAATCAGTCGGGGAATTAAGTCGCCAGCAATAGTGCATCCCCGCAATTGGCTGGAACTGCGAACCAAAATATCTGCTACAGGTTCCCCAGCCGCCTCTCGCTGATTTTGTAGTTGAATGTCGGCCCCCATCATCTCCAAAGCTTCCAAAATGCCTGTACGAGTTGGGTTAACGCCGACATTTTCGACTACGAGCTCGGAACCAGGGACGATCGCCCCAGCTACTAGCCAAAATGCCGCCGAACTAATGTCTCCGGGTACAATGACATTCTGCCCTTGCAATTGCGCTCCTCCAGTAACTGTAACGCTACAATTTTCTGGATCGACGCTCAATTTTGCTCCAAACGCTCGCAGCATCCGCTCGCTGTGATCCCGCGACAGAGCGGGCTCAGTGACTGTAGTTTCTCCCTCCGCCATCAGACCGGCCAGTAAAATGCAAGATTTAACTTGAGCTGAGGCGATCGGAGAATGGTAGTGAATCCCTTTTAACTGCTGTCCGAGTACCCCTAAAGGCGCTAAAGAATTGCTTTTTCGACCCCAAATTTGCGCTCCCATTTGTTGCAGCGGTTTAATGACGCGCGACATGGGGCGCGATCGCAAAGAACTATCACCCGTTACCGCATAAAAACGCCCCGGATGAGATGCTAAAATTCCCAACATCAACCGCATCGTCGTGCCGGAATTACCCGCGTCCAAGACTTCGATAGGCTCCTCTAGATTGCCAATTCCGACACCCCGGACTATCACCCGTTCCGCGTTTAGTTCGGAAATTTGCGCTCCCATCAGCGAGAAACATTTAGCTGTGCTGCGCGGATCTTCTCCTAACAATAGCCCTTCAATTGTAGTTTCACCGCTGGCGATCGCGCCCAACATCAAAGCTCGGTGAGAAATCGACTTATCGCCAGGAACCCGAATTTTGCCCCGCAGCGACAAGCCCGAGGCAGGTTTTTGAATGCTTAAAGTTTGACTTTCGCCCTGAAGCGAAGTAGTTATAATCGGAGGCTGCATTGAGATAAACTAGGATGGGACGGCGTTAGCTATCCTACCCTTTTCCCAGTGCTAAGTCATACCATTTTAGATTTGAGATTAAAGATTTTAGAATTGGGAATGACAGACTGTATAAGCGTTTGGAGCAGGGGCTGGCAATTCCATTATTTTGTCAAAAGGGTATCAGCGACAGGGGAGGGCGGACGCAACGGCAAGGATTTCACTTGAATTTCACAAATGCGAACAGTAGATATACTTAGATTTCATGTCACGCTCAGTTATCGACCAGATTATTGAGTGTTGAACGAACAATTTTATATTTCTGACTGCGAGTTGTAGATTTTGCCTTTTTTTAAGCAAAAGCTCCGGAATTTGGAACCCAGCTAATATAATATCTAAAGTCTCAAATCTCAAATCTCAAATCTGAAACCGCCCGATCCGCAATAACTCCTATCCTAAACTTTTATTTATGCTGACACATCACCGCAAGCCTGTAAGTTTATCCCTGGTATCCACAGATTTACCTTTGTGGTCATTCGTTGAAACCGCTGGTACGATTTATCAAAAAGACCGCGAGCGCTTTCACTTATTGTTGCACGAACCAGCCATCCTCGATCGGCAATTTTCCGACGAATCAGGCGAGCAAGTTGCTATCTTACCAACAACCACAAAACCCCGGTTGCTATGGCTAGAAGTTTCGCCCTATCGAGTAATTATGACCATGCAAGGAAACGGCAAATACAGTTACCGCCACTGTTGGGAACGAGGAATTTATGGGCTAAGCCGTTATTGGCTTCAAGGCGACTCGCTGGCGACTCCCGAACAGTTGCGGCTCCGCAACTTTACTCGCAACTTAACACTAACAGGAAAGCCGGAACCAGATCGTATGCAGTTAGAATACGAGTTGTGGTCGGAGAAAGTACAACTCGGTCGCTATATTTTGAATCTAGAAATTCATCACTAAATCTGATAAGAAAGAAAGAAATTGAGGACTTTAGTCCTGAGATTTTGGTAGGACTAAAGTCCTCACTACAAACGTCTTAATTTCGGGTAATTGACCGGATATGATGTTAAACACGTCATAAAATTTGTAGTCCTAAAAGCGAGACTAAGCTGTTCTACATTTATATTGTGTGTCAAAAATCAATAAAACAATGAGTGGGACGTTGCTCTGAGCATCGTCCCGAATTTCCAACTTAGGGCTTGCTGAATAGAACTAGAAGCTATGACTGCCAATGGTTTCAAGATTTTTAAACATAAAAAAGTGCTTTTGTTATGACGTTTGTCGGCTCAAAATCCTTGGATTTCGGTGGAAAATTGTGGAGTAAATTTGGGAACCCATCTCCGAATCTCCCATTTTTCAAGCTGTTTGGCACCTAAATTCGATTTGTGGGCTTTTTCAGCAAGCCCAACTTAAATGCGCAACAGCTTATAAACCTTAAATCCCTACAAAATCGAACTCAACACCGCTTCATTAGCAGCAATCCAATCATAAATATCCTGCAAAGCCGCTTCTGGCCCAATAACAGGCGACCATCCTGTTTTCTCCATCACCCTAGAAGCATCAGTAATGAAAATCGGAATATCGCCCGCACGTTCCTCCAACACAGGATGAATCGGAATCGATTTACCCGCAATCTTGCAGCACAAATCAGTTGCTTCAACCAAAGAAAGACTGTTGCTCAAACCGCCGCCTACATTAAAAACTTCGCCGTCAAATTCAGCAAAATGTTCTAACTGATAGTTAATCAATCTCAACAAATCTTCAACGTGCAGTAAATCCCTAACTTGCTTGCCGCTGCCGCCAAAACCGATATAATTTAGTGACTTTTGAAAATAGTGAGCCGCCACCCACAAACCGTAAACTCCTTGATCTACTTTACCCATTTGCCAAGCACCAGTAACTAACCCACAGCGGTTGATGATTGCTGGCACATTGTAAGCGGCTCTGTATTCCTCAATCAGCAATTCCGAAGCCAATTTAGTTGCTCCGTAAAGCGATCGAGAGCCTTTGAGAGGGAAGTCTTCAGAAATACCTAATTCTGATATGCCAGGTATAGTTTGATTTGGACCGATCGCAAATCTTGACTGCAACTCCAATAACTTGATAGACTTGACAGAGGCGATCGGATAAACCCGACTCGTAGACAAAAACAGCAAACTCGCACCCGTTTGTCTCGCCAACTCCAAAATATTCACAGTACCCAATAAATTCGTCTGCAAAACATACTGAGGCGAACTAAAACCAGCCAGCACAGAAGGCTCCGCAGCACAATCGATAATGCAGTCAACATTCAGCGCCACCGGATCTAAATCTGCCGCCGTGCGAATATCCCCATAAACAAACTGAATCCCGGAACTTTTAAGCCGAGGTAAATTCAATTCCGAACCCCGACGGCGCAGGTTATCCAAACAAATTATTTGTAATTCTGGGTGAAGTTTCTTGAGGCCAATTGCCAAACAACTGCCGATGAAACCCGCACCACCAACAATCAAAATTTTTTCAGGCATTGACTCAACTTTTTTAGAGGATTAATTACTGCTGTTAAATGATTGAACAATGGGTGTTGAGGTATACATCGCATTAAAACTGAATCATCTTGTCAATGAATTTTGACAACTATTCTGGTTCAATGCCCAAAGCTCGCAACTGATTCGCTAAACGCTCGACTCGCTCTTGGGCTTGCAGTGCAGCTTCCTCTGGTGTAGCAACTAACTCACCGTCTGGGGTGAAATAGCGCAATTTTCTATCATGAATTCCCAGATATAATTCTAGTACCTCACTCCACAATCTACCAAATTCATTGGCAACAATAGCTTGATATTCTTGACCGATTAAACGAAAACCACTAAACTCTAAATCTTCAGGATCGAACCAAAAGTATTCGGGAGTTCTAAACCGATTTTGATATAATATCTTTTTTGCGTTGCGATCGACTCTGGCGGTAAAACTAGAGAGTAATTCTATAATTATATCGGGGTATTTACCATCTTCTTCCCAAACTACCCAGGAACGACGCGGACGTTTTTCTGTGCTTGCGATCAGAAAAAAATCCGGCCCGCGAAAATCCCGATTCCGCAATTGTTGCTGGCTGTAGTAAACCGTCAGGTTGGCTCCAATGAAAAAATCGTTGCGTCCGCGCCATTGCCATTCTAAACAGGCAACTAATAATGCTAATTGAATATAGTGTAGGGAACTTTCCATTTCTGGCTCATCACTTTCAAGTTGACTGGCATCTGGCATCAATCTTGCCATTTCTTGGGCTGTAAAAACCATGACTTAATCCTCCCAATTTAGTATATCTTTTCAAGCAAATTTCCCCATAGCCTCCTAAGTTAAATTTTACCGCGCGATCGCACTTTTGAGTCATTTGACCATTTTTTCGTAACCATTTCGCAGGTTGCGCCCGTTACCTAAGTTGCAGTCCTGATTTTGGTACGCAGTAGTATCGCCATCAAAGTATCAATGGCTGCGGTATCAAAATCATTAATCATCATTCCTTCGCAGTCAGAACTTCAGTCTTTGACTTTGGCAACAAATCTAATTTCAACTCATTCATTTTTCTAGTTCGGTGATAATCGCCACGAGAAAGATGTTTTTCCAGCCAGACATACAAAACAATAAACAAGTATCGACTGCCCATTTCTTTAATTTTAAGCTTAGAAATACCAGCAGTCCGATTGTACCATCTCAGAGGAATCACATCATAGGAAAAACCCCGGACAATTGCTTTGAGGGGGAGTTCCACAGTCAAATTAAAATGATGGCTCAAAATTGGCTGTACGCCGTCAATCACTTCTCTGCGATAGATTTTAAAAGCATTGGTGACATCGTTGTAGCGCAAGCCGAAAATACTTTTGACAAACCAGTTTGCTAAGCGGTTAATTGCTAACTTGTGAATTGGATAGTCAACCACAAAGCCGCCTTTGATAAATCGGGAACCGAAAACGCAGTCATATCCTGCTTGCAATTTACGATATCCTGCTACCAAATCCATCGGATCGTCGGAAGCATCCGCCATTACAATTGCTACAGCATCGCCGTCAAATTCTGCCAAACCCCGGCGCACGGCAAATCCGAAACCATTGGGGGGTTGATTGTTGATGTATCTAACTGTGGGGAAAGTCTCTGATAATTCTTGACAAATATTCAGAGTTCGATCGACACTGTTGTCATTTACAATCAAAATTTCGTGCTCAATGCCTTCAGTGTCGAGCGTCTGGGCGATCGCCCGCACAGTACCTGCCAAACAGCCCTCCTCGTTGTGAGCTGGTATAATCACAGAAATTTTCACTCTTCATCCTCCGCGCAACTGGACAAACTGGTTGTCAACAGGATTATACACCCAAGCTTTGATCTCGGTTTGGGCGATCGGCAAATAATTACCCGACAAATCAACAGCCCACCTCGCATTGTTGTATAACTCAGATTTCAAAGTCTTAGCAATATCGGGACTGTCCAAATTCACATAAGCATTAGCAAAAAAAGATTGTCGCTCGCCGACAGATAGCAGTACAATATTAGGCTGTTGCAAATTTTCCGGCAAAACAGCCCAGCCGACAGCCTTGATAGCAGAATTTTTATTAACAGTCAAGGATTTATTGCTTGTTTGAGGTTTGTCTAAATAGCCGTAAACTTTCTCGGGATTAGAAATAAACTCCACATTTTTAGCGAGCTTTCTCCAGCCAATTTTATCGATAATTGCAGCACCTTCTCTCACCAGCCAAGTTTTTTTGCTCAGCACCCTCAAACAGCTTTCCGGCGCATTCTTTAAAAAATCCGATTGTTCCAGATAGTTAATTAACTGCAAACAATCTTGAGCACCTTGCTTGTAAATAAGTGCCGATCGCGATTGGGCGATCGCCTGCCCAGAATTAACAATAATTATCCCAATTAATAGCCCAGCCAACAGCCGATAAACAACTTTATAATTTCGATTTGTGGTAGCAATTTCACCTCTAACAAACAATTGCCCGAGCTGAACCAAAGCAATTAATAGTAAAATCGAATTAGTCGTATACCGCGACGATTCGATCGCCTGAATCGCCCCAAATTCAGCCCTGCCAGCCGTAATAAACAAAGCCGACAAAACCGAAAAGAAACCTATTGACAGCCAAGGTAAAGCCTCACGATGCTCACTAATCTTTCTCCCAAAGTGGACTGCCAAAAACAAAAATATTCCAAATATTAGCAAGCCAACGAATGCCGAAATTCCCGACAATCGAACAATTGGCGAACCCAACAAACTAAAAAAGTAATCAATTACTACAATAGGCTTATTCAATAATGAAATAATACTGGTTTTGCGACTGGGATGATAATCAATCGAGTAAATAGCACAAGTTGCAAAAAAAAGCAATATCCATAGAATCAATCTTTTTCTTTTTTCTGCCACATTTCCTTCTAAAGCCACTACCGCCGGAATTGCTGCTAACCAAGAAAGCAAACCTTGAGCGAGGGAAAAACTCGCAATAAAGCAGAAAACAGCAGCAATAGATATTCTAAGAGATGGCAATAATTTGTGATTTGAAAGTAGCGCATAAACCGCAGCTACAAAACACAAGTTCACCAAAAACCAAGCCAGTTGAAATCCCCACAGCCAGTTTTCATACTGAACCAGGGAACACACTAAAATACAAGTTAAAATATTAGCTAAATGCCAAGAATCATCCCCAGTCTTCTTAACCTGAATCGAGGATAAGCTGTACATAGCGATAAAAGTTATTACAGCCAAACCGATGCTGAGACACAATTGATAATTAATATTCCATCGGGAAGCAAAAGCCAGAACCGCAATAATGATTTTTGGGAACAGAATCCGGTGGTTGCTGTGCAAAGCCCAAAAATCGTTAAAATTTACATTTCCCGTGGCTATTTTCTCAAAGAGATTCGCCAACCTCCACTCGTCATCAATGGGAACATTAACGCTAAAATTCGCGACAAATCCAATTAACAGGACAACAGGAATTAGATATAAACTAAATAAGATGCTTTTTTTCATGAAAGTGCGATCGCACGTATTGCCATCACTATTTTATATTAATATCGTTAAATCATTCTCATCATGTTTGTAGTGAGGAATTTAGTCCTCAGAAGGGGGAATCAGGACTAAAGTCCTTACTAATAACCGGGCTAATTAGGACTAAAGTCCTCACTACAAACCAGTCATCAAGTTTGTAGTGAGGACTTTAGTCCTCTTCAATTCTGTTAACCGAATTACTTAACAGTCTTGAACGTATCCAGTTTGCCAGTAAATCGGTTGATAAACATCTGCAAAACAGTCCGCTTGCCGATATTGATGTTAGAGCTGACGGCCATTCCCGACTGCAAGTTAACCTCCTGTTGATTTGGCTTGCCCTTGTTCAAAAGAAACTTTTGATTCTTGAGCTTAATTTTAGTTTTGAAAGCGTAGTATTTCCGCAATTCGGTAGGAGGCTCAGCATCCTTGCTAATCTCTTTTACTTCACCCTCAGCAGTCCCAAACTCCAGAGCCGGGAAAGCTTCAACATTGACATCAACAGGCACGCATTGGTATTTTGTCAAACCCAATTTCTCTCTATTAACTTCCTTCTCAGGACACACGCAGCTTTTACCCACTTCGCAGTCAACCTTTTCTCCATCTAATTGTTTGCCGTGATACTTCTCCAATTTATCGCGCTTTTGTCTCATGGCATCCAATACCAGAGCCACATTGCTGTTTTCCAGGTAAACAACTGCTTGTAGACCGTTTTCGTCATCCAAAACCTTGAGCAGCTTCTCAGTTTGCTGTGCTTCATAATAAGCTTCTTCGCAGCGTGCTGGGCGTGGTTCCCCAGGCTTCAGCACCGAGTTAATAATAGATTGGCATATCGGATCTTTCGCGATATCCAACTTAGAATTCTCCTTCTTGGAAGGTTTCAAATCGAAAATCACGCCGGATACTGGAGCCATCAGAACTTGAGTATCGCGGGTTTGCTGCGCTTTTTCTAGCTGAGCATTTACTTCAGACAGCTTTTTGAGGTTTTCTACCTTGAAACGGCTGAGCTGAGAATCGCTGGAGGCAATTTGTTTTTGGTTTTCCGCAATTTTGGTGTAAAGCTCTTTTGCCCAGGAATCCTTGGTGTTTTTCAACTGTTCTTGGGCGCGGCTGATAGACTCCTGAATGCGGGCTTGCTCTCCTTGCTGGCGCTCTACTTCAGCAGTGATTTTTTGGATGTCACCTTGACGCGCGTTAATTTCGCCTTTGCGCGTATTTATTTCACCCAAGCGGGTGTTAATTTCACCTTTGCGGGAGTTGATTTCCCCTTCGCGCTGCTTGATTTGATCTTGCTGCTTGAGAACTTCGCCTTGGCCTCTGAAAACATCTTGTTCCTGTTTTTCTTTTTGCAGTTCAGCGATGGCTCCTGCCTCCACCAGGGGGCCTAGTCTACCCAAAATGGCTTGATTTGATTTCAATACTTGTTGGGATTTTGTTAGCTGTTCTTGGGCCAAATCTTTCTGAGCCAGGGATGATTTGACTTGCTCTTGTGCAGAACCTAACTGCTGTTGAGAATAATTTAATTGGTTTTGAGCAAAACCGAATTGTTGCTGTGCTACTGTCATTTGATCGCCGGCGGCTTTCTCTGCATTCTCAGCTTGCTTTAGTTGTTTGTCCAACTCCTGAACTTGCCCTTGGGCTGCGGCGACGCGAGACAGAAATTCCGATCGATAATTAACATACAGTCCTTGCTGGGCGGCATCAAAATTTCCGCTGGTTCCCCTGTTGAGGTAGAGTTCGTCAATCAAAGCTTGCAGCACTTGATTTTGTGCCGTGAGGCTCTGTCTGTCCTTGATTGTTGATTGTAGGCTCGAAGGAATCGGGCCTTGAACTTTGCCGTTGACAACATCTTCGTAAAATTTATTTTCTTTTTCCAGGGCTTCTTTAGTTTTCTCAATCGAGGTTAAATCGGCACTGGATGCAACGGGGTTAAAAGTGAGGAGAGGCTGGCCTTTTTTTACCCGATCGCCATTTTCGACGTGAACTCTCACTACCGCACCCGTAGCAGGCGCTTGGATGTCTCTAGCACCATCTTTGAGTTCCAATTGGCCAGTAGCGGGGACAGCTTGTTCTACGCTAGCAAAATAAGCCCAAACTATGCCAGAAGTGGTCATCAGCATGATCATCCACAAAAACAAGTGCGACCAAATCGCTGGTTTTTCGAGAATGACTGGTTGTTCAGAAAGTATTACGGATTTCATAGCTATTTGTTAGTTGTTACTTGTTATTTGTTATTTGGGAATTGGCCAAACAGGGAATTACTATTTCCCATTATTTTTTACCGATTACCGATGATTAGGTATTCGATGACTCTTGTTGTTGGAAGAGGCAATAGTAACGCCCTTTAAGAGCCATTAATTCTTTGTGAGTGCCCTGCTCGACTACAGAGCCTTGATCCATCATAATAATTATGTCGGCGTTTTGGATGGTAGTCAGGCGGTGAGTAATAAAAAACACGGTGCGGCCGGCAAAAGCTTCGGCTAAGTTATTACAAACTTGGCGTTCGGAATGATAGTCGAGGGCGCTTGTAGCTTCGTCCAAAATCAGCAGTTTCGGGTTTTGCAAAATCGTGCGGGCGATCGCGATCCGTTGCTTTTGACCTCCAGAAAGCGAAGATCCTCGCTCTCCAACTATTGTATTGTAGCCAGCAGGCAAGCCCATAATAAAATCGTGAGCTACTGCTAGTCTTGCAGCTCGGACAATCTCATCCGTGCTTGCGTCGGGATTGCTCAGAGCAATATTTTCTTGTACCGAGCAGTTAAACAGCAAAGTATCTTGCAGCACTACTCCAAGTTGACTGCGCAGCGAATATAACTCCACCTTAGCAATGTCATAGCCGTCAATAAATATCCGGCCCGACAGCGGCGGATAAAGACGCTGCAACAGCTTCATCGCCGTACTTTTACCGGAACCACTTCCCCCCACAATTCCGACAAAACTGCCAGGAGGAAATTCCAAATTCACATTAGCCAATTGTAATGAGCCGCTTTCGAGGAACCGGAAAGAAACCTCCTCATACTTAACATGACCTTGAATGGCCGGCAGTGGGATATTGCTCCGGTCTTCCTCGCTAGTTTCGGTTGGTGTATCGACCACATCCTTAAGCATATCGATCGACATCGAGACCTCTTGGAAACTCTGCCAAACGCTCACAAAACGCAGCAGCGAACCCGTCACGTTCCCCGAAATAATACGGAAAGCAATCAACTGACCCAAAGTAATGTCATTGCTCAGTACCAAATAAGCTCCTACCCACAACTGAGCCAAGTTACCCACCTGGTTTAAAAAGCTGCTAATCGTACCGGCCGTAGTCCCGGTGATAATTGTTTTAAAACTGGCTGTAATGTATTTAGCGTAGCGGCTAGACCATTCCCAGCGGGATTTTAATTCAATGTTTTGAGCCTTAACAGTTTGAATTCCGCTGACTACTTCCACTAGATAGGATTGAGAGTCAGCAAAACGCATATTTCTCTGTTTGATCAAGCGCAGTACCAGCGGATTGATCAGAATAATCATCACGGCAAGTACCGGTACAACTGCCAAAGATACAAACGTTAGCTGCACGCTGTAGGAGAGCATAACGGCGACGTAAACCACCGAAAATACGGCATCAAGAACCACTGTCAGAGCTGTGCTCGTCATGAATTCCCGAATCTGGCCCATCATGCTGAATTTGTAAACCAGGTCTCCGACGCGCCGATTGTCAAAGTAATTCTGGGGCAGCCGGAGCAAGTGGTCGATGACTTCTGCACTCAATTTGACATCGATACGATTTGAGGTATCTATAAACAAAAATGTGCGTAAACCGTTGAGTAGTCCTTCAAACAGGGCGACACCTAACAGAAATGCCCCCAAAATATCCAGGGTGTCAATGCTGCGCTGACCTAATACTTTATCAATAATTACTTGGCTGATTAATGGGTTGGCAAGACCGAATAACTGTACAAAAAACGAGGCTAACAGCACTTCAAAAAACACTGTTTTGTGTTCCATCAGTGCAGGAACGAACCACCAGAAGCTGAACTGCTCTTTTTGTTCAACTTGGGGAGCTTGCAGCAGCAGGACTTCTCCCTGTTCGCCCCAGATTTCTTTGAACTGAGGTATCCGCTTCCGTATCAACCCTTTTTCGGGTGTCGCCAGCACCAATTCTTGCTCGGTAATGCTGTAAATAATGGCGAAGCTGGTTTCCCATTTGATCATTACGGGGGCTTTGATGCGGTTGATGGCGTCTGCTGGGACTTGCGCCAATTGGGGGGTGAGGCCGATGCTTTGGGCGATCGCCCCGCAGGCCTGCATACTGATAGAACCGGCAGTTTTTAACTGATTTTCTAGAACTTTGCGGATGATATCTCGACGAAATTTGATGCCGAAATACTTGCTCAACATTTGGAAGCAAGCTAGCGGGGCCTCAATCTGCCCTTTCCCCCGGAAAACTGGGTATCTCCCCGCATCTTTTGGTTGACCGGTTGTGGGTTCTGGCGGACTAGGTGGGGCGTCTTTAATGGGGATCGATTTTCCGCCTGGTGGCTTCTCCCCTCCTGAGCCTTCTGTCTCTGTTTCTAGATCATAACCACCTGACTCTTCCTCCTGTTTTACTTCTGGGGGTTCGCGGAAGCCAACCAAGCGAGCGCCGGCGCGGCCTTCTACTTTTAAGGATTTGGCTGCGTTTTCTGCCAAGAAGCGGCTGCCGGTGGGAAACTCGCCTAAGACGCCGCTGCTGACTAGCCAAATGCGATCGGCATCTAGTTCTTTAGCAAGGTCTTGAGTTTTTTTGTTACCCTTTGGCACATTGACAACTATCGCGTCTTGCCAAGCTTGGCGAGTTAGTTCCTTGAGATCCGAAGTGCCGTCGGCTTGGCGCTGCAATTCCAGGCTCAACAGTTCAAACACTTCGCTTAAGGAAGAGTGAGCGTGAAAAGCTTCTCCAAATGTCGGCTGTTTTTCCAGTACGTTCAGGAAATCTTCAGCAGGTAGGACGATCGCAATTACATCCGTAGAGGCGATCGCCGTTTCGCAAGGAACTCCCCTGAGCAAGCCAGCCCAGCCGAGAATTTCCTGCGACTGCGCCAAGCGCAAACTTACGTGTCGTTGCGATCGTTGGTCAAAGCCCAGCAGCCGAGCTTGACCTTGATAGATAATTGCCACTTGAGTCGGCATTTTTTCTCGTTCAAACAGGGGTTGCCCCGTCCGATAACCAAGGAGTTGGCATTTAGCCACCAAGGCTGTCAGAGCTGTCTCCGATAATCGGTCAAAGGGAGGTGTTTGAGCTAGGAAATCCTGAATTTGGGAGAGAGAAACAGCGGAAGAAGTCATCCAATTTTCGATTTTAGATTTTAGATTTTAGAATTGAATCCACAGATGAATCCGCGGGGTTCTTGTTGGGATGCCAAGCTTTTTAAAGTCTCCACGGATAAATCCGGGGACTCCTGACCAAATTAGTTTCGGTCAAGATATTGAAGACACGGAAGAGAGTGGCTGTAGCGGGCCTATTTGCGATATCTGTTCGGCGAGCCAGGTTTCAAATAGTTCGTTAATCAAGTGCAGCCGCATCGACTCATCGAGCTGAGCTGGTATGAACTTTTCTAGTCGAATAATTACCATCCATTCTGCCAGAGGACGCGGCGTCCAGAGTTGATTTGGCTGGCTGACTGATAAAAGTTTACTAATTGCCGGGTGGGGCTGCGAGAGGGGTACTGGGCCCAACAGGCCGCCGGACTTGGACTCGGGGCCTTCGGAGAAGTCGCGGGCCACTTCGGCAAAGCTTTGTTCCCCTTCCAGGATGCGAAAGTAAAGTTCGTTTGCCAGTGCTGGATTTTTGGTGCGAACCAGGGAATAGACTACATGATCTAGGCTGGCTTTGCGGGTTAAAAAATAATTATCTACTTTAGGTCTCCAAGTCTCTTGCTTAAATTTTTCGATCAGCAAGGGCCTGACGGCCATCTCTTGAAGTTCTGCTTCTGTCATATTTTGGCTGCGCAGCCAAGCTTCTTTGGCATCCGGGGCGGTCAGTTGGTGCTGTGCCAGAAAGTTTTCGACGGCGGAGTGGCGTTCTTCGTCGCTGCAACTAAAGGATGCGATCGCTTGGTCTACTATTACACCCCGCAAGAATTGCGGCATTAACTGATACCGCTTCAGGAGCGATGGCATATCCTGAGCTTGAAGTAATTTATCGCCTATTTGAAAAAGTCCTGTCATTTTTTTATCTCCAACTGACTTGCGCTTCCCCTTTTAATTTAGCTGTAGCAGGAAAAGAGCGACAACCACTAACCCCTTAGTTTACCGATGATAGCAGACCCTCAACGGGCTAGCGGTATTGCTGCCTATTTCTTGACGCTTTCCATCCAGACGGGGTTCCTTTCAAGTAGTTTGCCTATTTGATCGGAATAAGCGCGGCTGTCAAGAAATTTGGGGTTTGCCGCCATTGCGTGCTGGACTCGATCCCGATAGCGTCGGCGCAGTTCGGGGTTAGTTCCCAGTGCTGTACTCATCTCTATATAAGAGTTCTCGCTGTTTGCTACCAATTCAGGAATTAACAGTTCTTCGAGCACTGCTGCCGATTGTCGCGAGTCGCGAGTTTTTTGCCCTTTTCTTGCCACTACAGGCAACCCGGCCAACAGCGGTTCTGCCAAGGAGCAGACAGTGCTGTATGGATAGGAGTCTAAATATATATCAGCTAATTTCAAACATTTTATGCAATCTGCACGATTTGGTAGTGCCCGTATCACAACTACCCGCTGTTTGTCAATACCAGATTCCCCAAAGAGCGATCGAATTTGGTGATAAAAAGGCACTGTCGGATAGTTTTCGGCGCGGGAACGAAAGGGATACAAAACTAAAATAGAATTCGGTACGGCGGCAATAATTTTTGTCCAAGTTTCTCGCAATTCTGGGATAATTTGAAAAGCTGGAGCGCTAGACATGAACACTACAGATTCATCGGTGGCTCCCCAACTGCTGCGAGTCGGTTCAACTGTGGCAGGTGCTGATGCTATTGGATAGCTGAAACAAACTCCTGAGCCTTCTAAAGTAATTAATTTTTCTCGATACTGTGCTGCATCTGCGGGCAATGTCAAATCTCCGGCAATCAAATAATCGATATTGCGGGCTGCGGTGGTGGCGGGGTTTGATGTGGCGGTAGCCATTTGCACGCGCGCTAGTCGGTGCAAGCACAGCAGCGCGGTTGGTTGGGAAGTTTCGGCGATATTGGTACAGATTAGCAGAATATCTAAATCGTGCGATCGAACTTCTTGCACTTGAAGAGGCAAATCCTCCGACAGTCGCACCAACTTGTCGGCGCAACTTGCGCAATATTTCCCCAGTCGCTCATCTTGTACCTGGAAACAATACACGATAACTTCAAACTTGTTTCTGTCTAAATATTCAAAATTTGGAATGGCCGCCAAAGTCTCGAATTCATTACTAATTTTATCGAGCAAAAATCCTACTCTAATTTTAGTGCTTTCAGGTTCTCTCAGAGCAAAAGTCCAGTCTATTTGACAGCCAATATTTTTCAAATGAAATTCCAGAATATCAGCGCGCTGACTCAATACATTCAGCAGATTCGCCTCGCTCAAGTACAAAGCTTTGAAGCTCACATTCTGCGCCATAAAAGCCGCCAAATAACGCCAAACGTCCGAATCGGGGAAACTGGCAATATTCGCAGCGACATACTGGATTAACTGCTGGAAATATGCAGAGTACCTTTCAACTTCCCACTTTTGTTGAAAATAACTCGGCGACTGAAATAGGAATTTCAGAAAGTCATCAAAAAACCACTGGGGAATCGCTGCATTTTGATACTCTAGCGGCAACTGATAAGCGTCGCAGTACAGCATCGCTGCGAGAGCATATTGAACCTGCTCGGAAATTTCGCCTGCTTCAGCAAGTTTCGAGGATAACTGCTGGACAAAACTTTGCTCTGACTCGGTTAAAGTTTCATGTTTGAGCGTGCTATCTAGCAGCAAGTTATGAGCTTTTCCCGATTCTTGCGAATAAGCACTTTCTAATTTGTCGGCTGGCAAATTTAGCCAATATTCAGCTACTTGTTGGCGGTATTGGCGCAGTTGCAACAGAATAGACTGGTTAGAAGGCGATTTTTTGTACTGTTCAATCAGTGCTGACAAGGCAGATAAATTTGACTGGGTTCTCAAGGCCAACTTTTGGCGAATAGTCTGTTTAATTTCTTGATTCAAGAAACTGTAATCAGGACTATTAAGGAGTTTCTTATAAAATCTAACCACATCTTTATGATTTTCCCCAGCAGCGAAGTTTTTCCAAGTTTGTTGTTCGGGATGAATCCTGAGTGACGACAATGTTTCGTCTACAAATCCGATGTGATAATTCCCCATAATTCGCCACCACATATCTAAGTCTACATATTGAGATAATGCAGAATCAAATAATCCTATTTCGGCAAAGACTCGGGTGGCAATTAAGACGGTACTCGGTTCACCAATTTTGTTAATTGGGTTGTTCAAGCAGTTAGCATCTGCTAGCAAGTCTTTTCCGGGCTGAATTGATTTTAAATTCGACCAACTTTTGTGTAAATCTTTGATTGATTGGGAAGCTTTTCGCAAAACAGGGTGAGATTCATCTGCGGCTATGGTGATAGCGCGCGGGGAGAAAACCATACCTATTGCTGGGTTTTGTTGGGCGAGGGCGACCATTTTCTCGATACATTCTGGTGCGAGTAAGTCGTCTTGAAACAGAAATTTGATGTATTCGCCTTTTGCTTGGGAGATACAAAAGTTCCAGTTTTGGGATAAGCCGTAGTTGCGGTGGAGGATGATGCGGAAATCGACGGTTGTTTGGGATTGGAAGGTTTGGGCGATCGCAATTGTGCGGTCTGTGGAGCCGTCGTCGGATATAATCAGTTCTATGTTAGAGTACGTTTGGGCGATCGCACTTTTGATTGTTTCCTCAATAAATGCTTCTCCGTTATATGTCGGAATGCAAATACTCACCTTCGGCTGCCAGTTTTTCAGTTCGCTTTTTGATTGAGTTTTGGGCTGTGAAGCTGGAAAGTCAGCGCTAGTTTTAGCAGACTTCGCTTTGGCGGTTCGTAACAAAGGCAAACTTTGAAAGTTATCCGTCATCTCCGCAATATATTCCAGACGTTTTCTAATTTTATCACCCGTAACTTGCGGGTTGAGTAAACTTTTAATTTCGTCAGCAGCTATCGCTCCAATTTGTTGAGCTTCCCGGGGATTATTAAAGACATACTGCATGAAACTAGCAGCGTGTTCGACATCCGCTGCGGCCCAAACATTGCCTTTTTTATAAGGCCCGCAATCTTGCTCAATTGGAATTAGCTTATACTTGACACAAAAGCTATTCCCGACATTCATGAATTCTGTATTTGATGAATAACCGGTGGCAATTACGGGTTTCCCGTAAAACATGGCTTCAGCCATTGTTAACCCGAATCCTTCGCAGCGGTGCAGCGATACGTAACAGTCGCAATTGTAGAGCAAACCGTTGATTTTTTCTTTGGACAAATACCCGTCTAGATGTTTGATATTTGAATGATTTGCTATAGCTGAGTTTAAGGATGCTTGAGCTTCTGGAAAATTCTTTGAGTTGGAAGATTTGACAATCAACAATACGCGGTTATCTTCGCCGAAAGCTTGTTTAAATGCTTGAATGACTGCTAAAGGATTTTTGCGTTCGATGCGGCTGGAAAAGTCGAAGACAAATAGGAAAATAAATTTATCTTGAGGCAAATTTAGTGCTGCTCTCTCAAGAGCAGATTGAGCCAGAGAAATACTTGGCATGATTTTAATTACCGGAATTGGCGAGACTGCGGAAATTGCCTCGGCGCAATGGTTGCTGTAAGTCCAGATTTCGTGAAAGTGGTTAAATTCTGGCTGCCATTCCGGGGGAAATTGGGGGAGTTCCCAGGCCCAAAAACCGATGTTATATTTGTTTCTAAAATAGCTGGAATCTGTATGTTTGATAAAGGTTGCAACTTCATCGGCGTTGACTTGAATTAAGTTTATGGGATGGGGATTGTCTTGGCTAAAATTTTGATATGTCGTGTCTTGTTTGCGGTGTGGACTGCGGGTAAAATTGTTGATAACAAAGGGAATGCCGGCGGCTGATGCGGCTCGGATGTTGGCTCGAACACCTTCTCCTATGCCAAATTCGCCGTTGATATAGCCGGCAATGTTTACTCCTAGATTATGGTTCATAGTTTATAATGTATTTAGTACAGTGCTGTATTTATTTTTTGGAAATAATACCAATTTAATGGGTCGTTGCATATACCTCGATCCCCCTAAATCCCCCTTAAGAAGGGGGACTTTGATCGGAATCTTGTCCCCCCCTTATTAAGGGGGGCTAGGGGGGATCGGATTCGGGAGCAGCCTCATAAAAAATTGGTATAAGCCGAATTAATCGATCGCCTGAATTGCGCTTGCATGAGAGTATAGTTGAGCGCAAATTATAATTTTGCTGAATATTTGCTAACATCTAGTAATATGAGCACGATTGGCGAACAAGACTTAAATTAACCGCAGAGTACGCAGAGTACGCAGAGGATGAGAAGAGAGGGAAGAGAAAGAGTTGGCAACAGAAAGTTTGGTGCTTGACAAATGTGCCGATCGCCATTGTATACTGGCATCGCCATGCTAACCTTCGTCTGCTGGTCTGTTGACATGGATTGCTCTGCTTTATTTTACGGCAAACTAATCAGGAATTTTAGGGAAAGTGATCGATCGCGTCAACCACGACATCTTGAAGCTACTACCGCCGGATGCTAAAGTCATTGTCGAAATTGGCTGCGGTACGGGTTCTACAGGCGAAGAGTACAAGCAGATAAATCCCTACTGTCAGTATATTGGCATTGAGCGCGATCGAGCAAAAGCCCAAATTGCGGTCGATCGGCTAAACTGGGTGGTGGTAGCCGATATTGAAGAAATTGCCGTTGAAAGTCTCGACATTGCCGCAGAAACCGTCGATTGCTTGATTTTCGGCGACTTGCTCCCCTATCTCAAAAATCCCTGGCAGATACTAGAACAGTACAGTGCTTTGCTCAACGCTGAGGGACAAATTTTCGCGAGCATTCCCAACGTTCAATACTGGCGCAGAATTGTCAATCTGCTGCGCGGAAATTGGGAAAATCCCGACGGCAAGATGCAGCACTGGTTTACCCTAGAAAGTATTAAATCATTATTTGCTGATGCCGGATTGCAGGTTTACGAATTGCAAGGGAAGGGACACAAAACTGAAACTTTTGTCCACTTCCAGCAGTTACTGCGTCCAATGGTAAAGGCTTTAGAGCTCACATCCAGCACTTTTGCTACAGAAACCGGTGCTGAACATTATATCGTGCGATCGACCAAATCGATCGTATCGCCACGCAGACTGCTGATCCAAACCATTATTATGGCTCCTACAGGGTGCGATCGAGTGCGAGTTTTGGAACCCGACACATTTAGCGCCACAATTCCCGGTATCCGCACCGTATCCGCAGTCAAAACAGCAGAATTAATTCCGCCACTGTCTGGAGAAGAAAAAGTCTTCATCTGGCAACGGACAATCATGCAATATCCCGGCTACATTCCCAAACTAAAAGAACTTATACAACAAGAATATTTAATAGTAGCTGAAATTGACGACAATCCCATCCGCCGCCGCGAATACGCAGACAACAATTACCTCAGCTATCGCGGCTGTCACTGCGTTCAAACGACGACTGAACCGCTAGCAAAAATTTTGCGGCACTACAATCCCAATGTTGCCGTATTTCCCAATCAATTAGCTTATCTACCCGCGCCGCGAATCTATCCCACAGAAGATACTATCACCATATTTTTTGGTGCACTCAACCGCGAAAAAGATTGGCAGCCGATTATGGCAGCGCTCAATCGAGTTTTAACCGCGCACAAACAGCGGATTCGAGTTAAAGTAATTCACGATAGCCGATTTTTTAAATCCTTGGAAATACAGCAAAAAGAATTTGAACCATTTTGCAGTTACGAACGGTATCAAGAAATCATGTATAGTTGCGATATAGCTTTACTGCCGCTCGCTTCCAATCCAGTCAACGAAATGAAATCCGACTTAAAATTCATTGAGTGTGCGGCGCGGGGAGTAGCGGTTTTGGCAAGTTCAACAGTTTACGAAAACTCGATTGTTGACGGTGAAACTGGGTTGATTTATCGCTATGTAAAAGAGTTTGAAATTAAGCTAAATGCACTGATTTCCGATACTCAGATGCGCCGGAAAATAGCCGCGAATGCTTACGAATGGGTGCGCGACAACCGCTTGCTGTGCGGGCACTACCGACAGCGCCGAGATTGGTACCTGCAAATGCGGGATGACTTGCCGCGTTTAAATGCTGAGTTGCGAGGACGATTACCTGAGTTATTTAGCGACTGAATGCGGTAAGATTTATAGGCTATTGTGCGATCGTGCTGTTTTATTGTTTAATTTTTAATTGTTAAATCCACACCAATGCGAATTCTATTCACAATTGCTCACTTTTACAATCCCAGCGGCGACGGGAAACACGCTTCCCAGCGAAATGACCCGCAACCGCGACTAAACGCTTTAACCGCTTGCGTGACATCGCTGCAAGCTTTGTACGGCAAATCTCAGTGCATGATTCACATTGGCGAATGTGCAACTATCCCAGCTAATCAAGCTCAAAGTCACGAAATTGACATTGTTGTTTGCACTACTCAAGGCTATCATCTATTACCTCAACTGCCAGTGCAGCCGAGGTCTTTTATGCACCATGCTACGAACTGCGAACCGCTGTTGTTGGGGTTTGAATGTCAAGCAGTTCTGCGAGCGTGTCTTGACAAATATGATTATTTCTGTTATCTAGAAGATGATTTAATTCTACACGACCCGTGGTTTTTTAGCAAGTTAAACTGGTTTACGCATCACGGCGGAAGTGGAAATTTGCTGCAACCAAATCGTTATGAAGTATCGCCTCAAGGGGCTGTTTTTAAATCATATATTGATGGTGATTTAACGGTATCAGCTACGGCTAAATTTCAAAACGTGGAAGAACAGCCGCAGTTAGCAGGAAAAATCATGGAACAGCCAATCTCTTTTGAGCGGGCTTTAAATCCTCATTCCGGCTGCTATTTTTTGAATGCGGAACAGATGACTTACTGGACTAAGCAGTCTCATTTCTTGGACAGGGATACTAGCTTTGTTGGGCCGCTGGAAAGTGCTGCTACTTTAGGAATTATGCGGACTTTTAGAGTTTACAAGTCAACTTCTGCTTATGCTAATTTTTTGGAGATTCAACATTTTGGAGCGAGTTTTCTGAAATTGATTGGTAATAAGGTGCGGCTGTCTGAAGCAGGATGATATTAGGTTTGGGTTCCAAACTCGTGATGGGAGATATAAGCGGAGGAGACGGCAGTGCCGTGTCCCTACAATTGATCCCGGTAGGGAAACGGCACTGCCGTCTCCTCTATATCATTCCGGCGCAGCCGGAATTGATATCAACCGCCGCATCATCTTTGTCAAACCTCTCCCTATAATAAATGATTAAAAAAGATTTCCTTAAAACCTCAGCTTTCAGATTGATCACTTATCTGATTTTTCCAATACTTCTATCTGTTACCACTGCCGAAGTTGCTTTGCGAGTTGCGGGATACAAACCGTGGCAAATAGAAAATGTTGATGTTGCTGTCGAACCAAAAGGTAACTTTTTCACCAAAGATTCCGAACTCGGGTACAAACATTTACCAGGAAAGTTTAAGGTAACGCTTAACGGCAATTACTCGTTTAATGCAACTCATCTAAATAATAGTTTAAGAATAACACATCCACTAAATACTTACAATCAATCGTCAACCAAGCCAGAAATCTGGATATTAGGCTGTTCTTTTACTTACGGTTGGTCTTTGAATGATAACGAGACTTACGCATGGTTGCTGCAAGCGAAATTGCCGCAATATGAAATAGTGAATTTTGGTGTTAATGGTTACGGGACTCTGCACTCATTTATTCAATTTAAAGAAGCTCTTAAACAGGGAAATAAACCGAAGATTGCGGTGATTGCTTACGCGGGTTTTCACGATAGACGTAATACTTTATTGAGGGCGAGAAGAAAGCAAATGGCTGCTTGGAATAAACTCGGTATTCTGTTACAGCCTGATGCTAGGCTGGACGGAAAGGATAATTTTACTTACACCATGACCAAATTGGAATATGACGAGTGGCCACTAATGCGGGTTTCGGCATTGGTGAATTTTTTAGAGGTTAATTACAATCAATTTGAAGAGGGATTGTACAAAAGTCACGATGTTTCTAAGGCAATTATTGAAGAGTTTAACCGTTTGGCTGAGGCTAATGGTGTTAAGTTAGTCGTTGCGGGAATTAATGCTGGTTCTGCTAAGATGTTGGAGGAGTTGAGTCAGGAGGGAATTGCGACGGTGGATATTTCGGTTAACTTGAAAATACCTGCCAATAATAATTTACCTCATGACTTGCATCCAAGTGCGGTGGCGAATCGGCAATATGCAGATAAGTTGGAAAATTTTTTGCAAGGTACTGTTTTAAAGTAAAGTTAATGAACCGCGAAGGCGCGAAGGGCGCGAAGGAAGAAAGAGGAAGTTTGGGAATTATTTGGGGTTTTTAGAGTGATGGGATTATTTGATTTTGTTTCTTTTAAGTTGTCTCGCAAGTTGATGATTGATGGGTTTTTCCTGTTTTTACTTGTTCTCGCGACAGTTGCAGTAACGTCAATATATGTATCTAGCGAACGTACTTTTTATTGGTGGGATTACGCGGGCTACAATAATGCTACAGTCAACACGGCAAATTTGTTTCGCGACTCTACAGATAAAGCAATACGTGAAGTTATAGCATCGTTATCTAAAGAAAAAAATCTGTTAATTTCGCTACCGTTAGTGCCGTTTATTCTGTTGTTTGGCGAATCTCGCTTGAGTTATATTCTCAGTGTTTCGTTGATTTATGTACTGCCGTTTCGCCTGTTGCTGGGAGCAATTTCTGTTAAGCTAATTCCTATTTATCCGCGCCGGGTATTTTGGTCAACGGTGTTACTGAGTTTATTGATGCCGATGAGTTGGATTCCGACTCTGCGGGGATATTTGGATACTGGTGGCTGTGTGTTTGTAGCGCTAGCAGTTTTAGTTTATTTGCAAGATGTCAAGCTAAAAAGTTGGTGGAGAATACCGTTAATTGGCTTTTCGTTGGCTGTGGCTGTGCTGTTTCGACGGCATTTTGCTTATAGTGCGATCGCATTTTTGGGTGCAGCAGCTTTACAGGCTTTCATAGAGTGTATCATACTAATACGCCGTCGGAAAACGGCATTAAAATACCGTAGGGACACGATATTGCCTGATCCAAAAGACCAGGATATGGCAATGTCGTTTCCCTACCGATATTTATTGGAATCAGGTGTAAAATTGGGGTTAATTGCTGCAACTAGCTTGACTGTTTTAATGCTGGTAGCGGGAGATTTTACTCGCAGCGCTGTGACGGTAGATTACCGCAATTTGTATGCGGCTTGGAGTTTGCCTGTAAGTGATATTTTAATTCGTTATGCGTCTTTTTATGGTTTAGGAACTTGGCTGTTAGTAGCGATTGGTTTTTCGGCGGGGATGCTGACTCGAATGCTGGTTTCTGAGGCTGCTATTTTTATTTCGCTATTCGGGATTTTGTCGCTGGTTGAATGGCTGTTAGTCTTGCGTTATGGCTACTTGCACTATACAATTCATATTACACCGATCGCACTTTTGGGATTATCCGCATTTTTCTGGACAACTTGGCTGACTCTCAGGGACAAAATCCGCTATCTGATGTTGGGCACGGCTGGTTTGTACTTGGTTGTGAATGCCGCAGTCGGCTTGATTCCTGTCAAATTTGATATGTCAAGACTGTTTGCGACTAATTTTGGGCCGTTAGTGCGATCGGACTACGGCGAAGTGGTAAAGTTAGTAGAGTTTCTGCGAAAGTTAGCACCAAACGAAGAACCGATTTATATTGTCGGTGCTTCCAACAGTTTTAATGCTAATATTCTGCGACAAGCTAATCGCAAATTAAACCCGCCCAGCGGTTGGTGGAAATTAAATACGATTGGGCGCCCACAAATTGACTCCCGCGATACTTACCCGCTACCGGAGTTGTTGCAGGCGCAATATGCGGTGGTTGCTGTGCCCTTTCAGCAGGTGTTGCTGAGTGACGAACAGGTTTTGCGATCGTACGAACAAGATGTTGTTAAAGTTGTGTATGATGCTTTTACTCAGAATTGGGAAATTTCCCGCGATTTCCAACAATTACCAGAACAGTTTAAGCTGGAAAACGGCATGACTGTCAGCGTTTACCGAAGAATTCGTCCAACTTCCATTGCCACAGCCGTCAAAACCCTTGATGCGATGCAAAAACAAATAGGCGAGAAACCAGGTACGCAGTTAGATTGGATTAGTTTGAATCAATCAATCTATACAAGTGCCAATTATTCCGTCAGTCGAGAATTGGATAACTCATATAAAATCGTAACTCATCCGATTAAAAAGAGCAATAAACTCGATACATCATTTCTGTATTTAGGTTCTATCTCAGACAAAGTGCAAGTTACCGGCAAACTCAATTTACTTAACCAGCAATGTCCGGGAGTCGCCCTGCGCTTGACTTTGTGGGACAAACAAGGTAATTTGATAAATTCAGGGGAGATGGCTTATGGTGGAAAAAGTGCGATCGATTTAAATATATCAGTTGGGGGTAAAAATCCCATTTATTTGCTGCTTGAGGTATTGAGTAACGACCAACAGGATTTAACCAACCAATGTCAACTAGAGATTAAAAATTTAGCCGTACACAGCAATTATAAACAAGATCATCTTGGTTCGTAGTGAGGACTTTAGTCCTTCTTCATTCATCATCATCTTGGTTCGTAGTGAGGACTTTAGTCCTTCTTCATTCCTTGAGAGAGGGCTAAAGCCCTTACTACGAAAGTAGTTAATTAATTATCTGTGCAAAAAAAGTTTAACCATCAATGCAGAAATATCAAAAATCTAATAGGTATTTTAATCTATCTCTCTATACTTTCGTCATCATCGGTTCATTCATAGCAGTAGGGTATAAATTCCCTATAGGAGGTAACTTTCCCGAAGTGCCACCAATTCAATTTATGTTAAATCCTGAACTTTATAAAAATGACTATTATGTTCAGGAAATGGTTAAATTCAATCCCAGATCATACTATTATTATATCATTTATTTATTGGCAAATTTAGGAGCAGGCATTCCCCTAGCGCATTTTATTTATCAATTCATCGCCTTCGGTTCATTTATCCTAGCTTGCTACGCAATTATTAATATCTACACTAATTCCAAACTGCCAGCAGCGGCGATGACTTTCTTATGTATAGCGGCTTCATTTACAGATGTTGGTAACACGCTGATATTTTCGACTAAATCAGTATCCAGTACCTTCTCGATGGGTTTCGCAATCTGGGGAATTTATTTTAGTTTGCGTCACAAATGGCTGACAGGATATTTCTTTTTTGGACTAGCTTGTTTGCTGCAATTCTTAGTGGGTTTGTTACCAGGATTAATGATGGTTCCCGTTTTAATGATTGAATCCGTAAGACGGCGGAAGTTCAAAACATTGATTTTGTCGATCGCACTTTTAGCAGTCATGGCAAGTATAGTGTATGTACCGATGTTACTGACAGGTACTACCAGCACTAAAATTATCGAAAATGCCGAGTTTGTCTTCATTCACGCCAAAGTCCGCAACCCCCACCATATCCTACCATCAAATTGGGGTGTCGGCAGTTGGTTCAACTTTATGTCTTTCATAATTGGCGGTTTGTTGTGCATCAAAAATGTCGATTTACTGAACAAAGAAGACAAACTTAATTTTTATATAATTGTTGGCACATCAATTTTTGCATTGCTGCTGAATTACGTATTTGTCGAAATTTACCCACTGGCTTTTATCGCCAAACTCCAATTAGCTAGAACTGTACCTTTCGCGCAACTAATTATATTTATTGCTGTTAGTTTAACCGTCGAGCAACTTTACAAATACCAGAAAATAGGTATTGCTTTGTTGTTGCTAATTATTTTAACTCTACCTTTTCGAGGTATCATTTTTTTGGGATTATCTGTTTGGCAGACTAGAAAATATGTATTTTTCAATCGTTATACTGTTTTCTTGTGGATTTTGACAGTAGGAACATTAATTTTTAGCTTGATATATCCGTTTACTAATTCATGGGAAATAATTGGCGATCGCATAATTAGCATCCCAATCTTGTTCTCAATTCTCGCCTTCCCATTTATCTTAGAAAAAATAGCCGTTTCTACAGCCATCAAACAGACTACAACTCATATTTTAACTTTTTTAACTACCGCCACCTTAGTTTTTGGAGTAGCAGGAATCTTGCCAAAACCTATGCTAGATATATTTCAAGCAAGAGTTAATATCAACGCCGTTTCCAGTGACGACTTAAACAGATTAGCCTTACGTTTTTTACAAAATAGCAATCAAGATGCACTGGTATTAATTCCCCCATCTGTCACCAGCTTTCAGTATTTCTCACAAAGAGCAATTGTCGTCAACTTCAAGAACTTTCCCTTTACAGAAAAAGGCATCAGAGAATGGAAAAATCGGATGGAAGCTGTTTTGGGAGTACCATTAAAATCGCAAATGATTTGGGGCGGAAGTGATTTGTTCAGCCGTCGTAGCGGTGCAGATTTAGTCAAGGTAGCCCAAAATTACAACGCCGATTATATCTTAACTCGCAGTGATTGGCATCCAAATATTGACGGAAAAATAGTAGATAGAGAAGGCAAATGGATACTGTTGAAAATCACAAATAAAACAGGTTCGTAGTGAGGACTTTAGTCCTTCTTCAGGTTCGTAGTGATGACTTTAGTCCTTCTTCAAAATCAGAGGAATAAAGTCCGAACGATCAAACCATCTGCGATTAAATATCAAACTCCGAATCATCAATAATTTCACAAATCTGCTTATCCACATAATCAGCATCCACATTCCGCGCCATCAACTCCGCCAAAATCCCCAAAGAAATCAACTGTACTGACAGAATTGTACACAAAATTCCAAAAAATAACAAAGGTCGATTGCCGATCGGACCAAAGTGCATCCCCGCCAAGTTCAGAAACCAAATAACTATCAAATAACTCAGCGAAACAGTTCCAACCAAGCCAAAACATAACCCCAAACCCCCAAACAAATGACCCGGTTTATGCAAATAC
>PVWI01000278.1 GCA_003003725.1 filamentous cyanobacterium Phorm 6
CTTAGGAGGAATGTAAGAGCAAAGGGCGATCGCCCCTTTGCACTAAAATTGCAACTAAGTCAGTCGTTGCGAAGTCGCCCGCCGAATCGCCACCACCGCAGGTTGAGGCGGATTGTTAACTTTTTTACCTGGCCAATTAGAGCCTACAGGCACTTTTCGAGTCTGCATAAACTCCTTACCATCAATAGTTTTTATGGCAAATTTTCGGTTTTCTGCTGCCATATCTTTTCGCATTCCGTTGACTTCTCCCGGATGCTGAATCGCCAAAAACAAAGTCTTTTCATCCTCTGTAAAAAACGGCCCAGTAGTTTCGCACTCCATCGGCCCAATTCCAAACAAGAAAGCCTCGCCAGCACTCGGGCCTGAAGCCGGTAAAAACCAAATCGCATTGTTGCCGTACAAACCGCGCAAATTAGATTGGCTAATCGGTTTTCCATCCTTGTCAACTCGGCCTGCTGCAACTGTTGCATTGAGCTTGTCAGAAGACATATCATTAACCATCCAAACATTGCCGCCCTGATCAATTACCAAATTATCGGGATTAGCAAAACCCAACCCGCCTGAAGCCGGTTCGCCGCCCGTCGCAAACATTTTCCACTGAAAACTCATCGCAGATGGCTCGTTACCATCTTCAATTAAGCGCATAATCCAGCCGTATTCGTAAGGTTTGCCGTCCTTACCTTTAAAAATTCGTAAATCTGGCCCGCCGTCGCTGTCGCTTGCAGAACCGGAAGTAAAGGTAATGTAGAGAGAACCGTCAGGAGCAATTTCGGTATCTTCGGGGCGAGCAGTACAAGTAGCTCCTGCCGCATTTGCGGCATAATGAGCGTCTATTAAAATTGCGCCTTGTTTTTCATTAGCTGTACCTTCATATAAATCGTCTAAAGTCTTAAATTTCTGTTTGAAAGCAACTGATGCTGCATCTTTTTCTACTTTGAAAAAACCGCCTTCGGGCCGCTGTGGCAAATTAATTATTCCGCCTGCGTGAATGCTAGGTAAATCTGGATTGACAGGGGTGTCAGTTTTTAAGGCAATCCACTTACCGGTGCCGTCAGCATTGAATTTAGCAGCATAAAGCATTCCGTCTGTCAACAGTTTAGAATTAGCTTTATCCTTGGGGTCTTTAACTGCGTCTTTGCTGACGAATTTGTAAATATGTCCGCTGCGTCGATCGCACCCAGAGTAAAATGCTAAAGGTTTGCCCGCAACCACTCGAATACCGACGGCTTCGTGGCGGTAGCGTCCCAGCCAAGTGTGTTTAGTGCCGTAGTCAGTGGGGTTAGCGGGGTCTACTTCAACCATCCAGCCGTATTTATTCCCCGCCAAGCCGAAGACATTGCCCAAACCGCCAATTTCTTCGGCATCAATGTAGAAATTTTTATTGCTTGGATCGAAAGATGTACCGTCGGCAAATACAGGTTCCGGTACGAAATTCTGGATGTTTTCTTCAGCACTAAAAACCGTTCCCCAAGGCGTTGTCCCGCCCGCACAGTTGTTAAAAGTGCCGATAATTTTGTCGCCCAATTTGTCTAGGTAGCCTTTACCTTTTTTGTTGAATACAGCTACTGCTGGGCCGGTGGATTTCAGGTAGCGCCCGTCTTCTAGCCCGGAAATGCCAGTGATTCGGCGATCGGCTGGAGAATTGGTTCTTACCCATTTGCCGTCATCATTTCTGATCACAGAAATTACCCCAATTCCCACGTCAATTAATGCTGCTTTGGCTACTTCCCGCACCATTTTGGCGATCGGGTCTGTTTCCGGCACAGGAAAGACATTAATTCCGGCTTTTCCGGCGGGTGTAACTGCCTCTTCTAGCTTAGCAAAAGGCAGAGATTTGCCAATGACTTTTTGATAAGTTTGAATCCAAGGCTTGGCGCTGATGTACTCGAAATTAACTGTCAACAATCCCTCACCTTTGCCAGTTTCGACAAAAGAGAGATAGTCATTGTTGTAGCCGAAGTGAGAATCGCCTACTTTGTCTCCCCAAGCAGCTATGATATCGTAGGTAAAGCCTTCTGGAAGTACAAGGTCATCTGCTACTTCATAAGCGCTGAAAGCTTGCGCTTGCTGCTGAGCGGATGCGGTGCTAATGGGGATTAATTTTCCGGCTTCTGCTACGGCGCTGCTAGTTGGCAAAGGTATCGGCCCTTTGACTGGTTTGAAGTTGATGCCTCCTGCAATATTTTCCGCATCTTTCGCAGAATTAGCACCATCTGAGAAGGGCATGGCAAATTTTTGTTGGCAAGAATTGAGTGCAACACTACCTGCTGTTGCACCCAAGAAAAGTAGGAATTCTCGACGCTTGATAGTCATAGTTCATTCAGTTGACAGTTGACAGTTGACAGTTGATAGCACTTGACAAAAGAAGGAAGAGGATTGGATTAATGAATAGTCTGATTTGAATTTCTCCTTAAAAGGTAGAGGCTTTAAACCAATTATTTATGGTAAATAAATGGTTGATGACTGAGCATCAGCTAAATCAAAACTAAATTGATTGTCAGTTTTTTGGGATGTTGGGGCGAGAATTGTCTCTTTTCTTTCCCTCGGGGTCAAATCTGCCGATCGCACCGGAACCCCAATCTCTCACCTTTTGTAACACAAGCGGCTGGACTTAAGTGTATATCTCGATCTTTGTAAGGTGCGCATTGCGCACCCTACGCCAATTGTAAAGGGGAGCATCTCATTTTTGCAAAAAGCATTTTTTATTGTAGTGCTGTCCACCCGATCGAGCTATAAAACTCGATCGGGGTGGACAGCACTACAAATGCAAAACTGAGATGCTCCCTTGTAAAGCAGCAATTGCGCACCAAAGCAGCCGTGACAAACAGCTAATTTGAAGGTGCACAATCCTTGCCCTACACATACAAATAAGGACACAACAATGTTGTGTCCCTACGTCAGATTTAACTGCAACTTGCAACCCTACAACTAATCTAAAAATTTAACCAAATCGATAGCCGAATCCCCGTACTGTAATGATATATTCCGGTTTACCCGGATCGATTTCCAACTTTTCGCGCAGCCAGCGGATGTGAACATCAACTGTTTTGCTATCTCCTATAAAATCTTGATCCCAAATTTTTTCCAGCAATTGATCGCGAGACCAAACTCGCCGGGGATTACTCATAAATAGTTCCAGTAAGCGAAACTGTTTAGGAGAAAATTTTACTTCAATGCCGCGAACCAATACGCGGCATTCTTCGGGATACAGAGTTATGCTCTTATATTGCAGCATCACCGGTTGCGGCAACTGACCGAGGCGCTGGCGACGCATCAGCGCCCGACAGCGAGCGATAAATTCGCGCATTCCAAAAGGCTTGGTTAGATAATCATCCGATCCGGCTTCTAGATAAAAAGCGCAATTGTTCGCACTTCCTCTAGCGCCGATAATTAAAATAGGGACTGGATTTCCTTGATGCCGTAACATTCGACACAGATCCAAACCGTTAATTGAATCCATAATTAACAGGTTAAAGGCAAATTCACCGTGGTATGACGAGGAAGCCTGCACAGAAGGCAGAGCGCCCGGCCCGTCGCTAGTAACCACCACCTCATAGCCCTGTTCTTTAAGGGCTAAAGCTAGCATTTCCCGCAACAGGTCTTCACCTTCCAATAACAAGATGCGGCCGGCTTGTCCAACAGCCAGCCTTGAAGGACTTTCGCTTAATTCAGCAGAAGACATAAATATCAGTGGGAGTTATGTTTGTATGTGGCTAGCGTGAGGTGCCTTCTTCAGTAGCTGAGGCACTCTCGCGCTGCGATCGCTTGTACGATCGCCATTTGTTCGTTAGCGAAGCCCTCGAAGAGGATCGCTTGTAATCCTTAGCCAGCCCATCCCACAGACACGCGCTCGACTATTTCTACTTGCTCGTGCAAGGAGTACAGCCGTAGAGCAGTTGCCGAAGCTGCGCTGTCTGCCTGCGTCCAGGCGTCAGAAGCCCAGTCATTTTTAGGGGTTGGTGTTAATTTCATAAAACATTGCCCGCCGTTAATTGACCGGGTAACACCCAATCTATAGGGAGATGCTTGTTATACTACTCTTAAAAGGTTATTAAAAGGTAAAGTTTTGGTAATCAATTGGTTAAATTATCAGAAAATTGGGTTGAAAACCCCGTCTTTTTATGACGACTTTTTTCCATTGTTAAGTAAAATAACAAATCCATCTTAACAAATAAATATCGTAGAATAACTAAATCAGACAAGATGTAAAAACCTACCCCCGGACTGGGGGAAAGTCTACGCCCAAAACATTTTTGAGGAGATATGACTACGCAGCTACGCTGCAAACCTAGTCAGCCTGGGAACCCACGTAAAATGGGATATTAAGACAGAAATGTCTTAATAATCCCCGTGCCTTAAGGCCGGGGAGTGTCAATAAAGTTAAGTAATATAACTGTCAAGTTGCGATCGGACTGTAGAGCTTTGTTTAAGAATACAATCATAAGTTTGCCCAAAGTTCTTTTTCTGCGCTTGCCGGCTAGGATCGAGTTTGTAAGTAAAAATCTGTAAACTGCCTATAATGTTGCTGCATTTGAGTACCTGGCCGGAGGTAGAAGCTTATCTAGAGAGTTCCCGCGGCATAATTATCCCGATCGGCTCGACGGAACAGCACGGGCCCACCGGCTTAATCGGAACTGACGCCATTGCTGCTGGTGCGATCGCCCTTGGTGTCGGCGAAGCTGCCAATGCCTTAATCGGCCCGACAATTAATGTAGGGATGGCCCTGCATCACACGAGCTTTCCCGGTAGCATCAGCCTCCGACCCCAGACTCTGATTCTCGTAATCAGAGATTATATCACATCTTTAGCAAAAGCTGGATTTGAGAAATATTTCTTCATCAACGGTCACGGTGGCAATATTGCCACGATGAAAGCAGCATTTTCCGAGACTTACGCGCATTTGTCGGACTTAAATGTGCCAAATGCCGATCGCATCCAGTGTCAAATCGGCAACTGGTTCATGTGCGGTTCAGTCTACAAACTAGCCAAAGAATTGTACGGAAACCAAGAAGGTTCCCACGCCACCCCCAGCGAAATCGCCTTAACTCAGTACCTTTATCCAGAAGCAATCAAGCAAGCACCGCTTTCGGAAGAAGTTGCATCCGGGCACAAAATTTATAGTGCTACTGACTTCCGCCGCCGATTTCCCGACGGCAGAATGGGTTCAAATCCTGCCTTAGCAACTCCCGAACACGGCCAGCAATTTCACGAATTAGCAGTCAAAGAATTAACTAATAATTACTTGGAGTTTTTGAACTCGGATTAACGTTATTTCTTGAGTTATTCTCGTTACCAGGCTCTGCCTGGTAATGAAGATCCAGAGGCTCCGCCTCATTGTCTTCTCTTGCTATCTCCTGTTAATAAGCTATTGCACATTTAAATTGCATATTTAGGGCGGGCTAGAAGCCCACCCCACAATAGTTTGATTATTTATTGTGCAATTTAAATCCTTAGCGAGCTTAACGAGAAAAAAACTCGTTTTAAGCGGCGACTTCAGCTTCAACTTCAGCTTCAGCTTCAGGTGCATCTGGGACATCTTGCTTGATCGTCAAATAGCGAATCACTTCTTCGCTCAGACGCATGGCGCGTTCCATAGGAAAAATTGCAGCGCCCGGAGCTGTATAGTTCATTTGAACGTATACTCCGTCGCGGTGCTTGCCGATTTCGTAAGCCAAGCGACGCTTGCCGCGGTGCTGAGTTTCGATATTTTCAGCACCTTGATCGCGCAAAATGGTTTGATATTTCGCGATCGCCTGGTCAGTCATTTCCTCACCCAAATCAGGGCGCAGAATGTACATTGTTTCGTAAATAAACGGTTTCATGGCAATAATCCCTTATGGACAAACAAGGCTTCTCACGAAGCAAGGACTTATTATCATATCCCAATGATGAACAATTTCAAAACTAAAAAATCAAATTCCCTAAACAACGGTCGATCGCGGTGGAACACGCTGTTGATATATGGGATGATGAGTGCGATCGCGCTTTTAATGCTCTTCCCCCTGCTGTGGCTGCTGAGTACCTCCCTCAAATCCCCAAGCGAAAACATCTTTCAATATCCCCCGCAACTGTGGCCGCAACAGCCAACCCTCGAAAACTTCATAAAAGTGTGGCAAACCAACCCCTTCGGCCGCTACCTGTTCAACAGCAGCCTGATTGCCGGCCTCACAGTCAGCATCAACGTTTTATTTTGCGCCCTCGCCGCATATCCCTTAGCCAGACTCAACTTTCGCGGCCGCGAAGCCATCTTAATTACGATCGTTTCCACAATCATGATTCCCTTCCAAATAGTGATGATTCCGCTGTACATATTGACAGTACAACTCGGATTAAAAAACAGCTATTTAGGCGTAATCTTTCCCGGACTAGCCTCAGCCTTCGGCATATTTTTATTGCGGCAAGCATTCCTAGCAGTTCCCAAAGAATTAGAAGAAGCCGCCCGCATCGACGGCTGTTCAGAATTAGGCATTTGGTGGCACGTGATGATTCCGGCAATTAAACCAGCTTTAGTCACCTTAGCAATTTTTGTATTTATCGGTTCTTGGAGCGACTTTTTGTGGCCGCTGCTAGTTTTAGACAGGCCGGAATATTACACTTTACCTTTAGGTGTCGCGAATTTAGCCGGGACATTTTCTTTGGATTGGCGTTTGGTAGCGGCGGGTTCGATTATTTCGATAATTCCAGTTTTAGGACTGTTTTTAGTATTGCAAAAATATATTGTCCCCACAGAAACGGCCGCCGGAGTCAAAGGATAGAAGAAGTCATTAGTCATTGGTCATTAGTCATTAGTTATTAGTCATTAGTTATTAGTCATTAGTCATTAGTCATTGGTCATCAGTCATTAGGAAGAAGCAAGAAGGAAGAAAAGCAAGGGTTTCAGCAATTCATATCATGTCCGATAAATTAATAACAAAAACGGTTCGTAGTGTGGACTTTAGTCCGCTCCAAATTGCGGGGAGCATCTCAGTTTTGCAAAAAGCATTTTTTTTATTGAGCGTGCGAGCGTCCCCGCTCGCGTATTGTACGCAGGAGCGAGCGGGGACGCTCGCACTATAAATGCTTGCGCTGAGATGTTCCCAAATTGCGGACTAAAGTCCGTACTACGAACTAATTTTAGATTGGTCAATCGACAACTACGATAAACCCAAAATGAATCTGCGTTTATCCGCGTTCATCTGCGGTTTTAAAACTCTTAAACTCAAAACTTCCATCAAGTAGCCAAGGTTATTTGCGATCTACGAAGTGCCAAAAATCCGCTGGATTGTCGATCGGGCTGCGGTCATATCGCGTCCGATCGATTAGCATAACAAAAATGGTTTGTAGTGCTCCAAGACGCTCTGATGCTGGTGATAGAACCTGTTATGGAATTTTAGGCGGACTCGCATTCCGAACTACCAACCTAAAAATGGTATTATTTTACCCATGAGATAAGTATTCAAATCGCACTTTATACTTATCTCTACCTCTGATTAAAAACTGCACTAGGATAAGCAATCCGCTTGTGATTGAACTGTTCCCAAACCCGCACAAAAATCTCCGCAATTAGAGACATATCCTCCCGCGTCAAACCCGAATCAATCAACTGATTATCCTGCCAACGAGCTCGCAAAATCTTATTAACCATATTCAAAGCTTCCTCGTGAGTAGCATCCTTGAGCGATCGCAAAGCAGCCTCACAAGAATCCGCCAACATCAAAATCCCAGTTTCCCGCGACTGAGGAATCGGCCCTACGTAGCGAAAATCCTCCTCTCTCACTTCCCGACTTTCGATTGCTAACTTAGAATTATCCGCATCTACCAAAGCAATGTTTAAATCTTCTGGTTTTTGGGCAGCATCTTGCTTCGCTTGGTGATAGAAATAAGCAATCAACATCGTACCTTGGTGTTCGGGAATAAACGCCTGAATCGCCTTCGGCAATCGGTGCTTGCGCGCCATCAGCAACCCTTCACTAACGTGCTTTTTAATAATTTCAGCGCTTTTCCAAGGGTCATTAATTTCATCGTGTTTGTTTCCCCCGCCCATTTGATTTTCGCAAAATCCGAGCGGATCGTGCATTTTTCCAATATCGTGGTATAATGTCCCAGTCCTGACCAGCTCAACATTGCAGCCGAGTTCCCGAGCCGCAGCCTCCGCCAAACTAGCCACAAACAGCGTGTGCTGAAAAGTCCCCGGAGCCTCGGCAGCCAACCTCTTTAACAGCGGGCGGTTGGGATTGGCAAGTTCCGCCAGCCGGATCGGGGTGATCAAGTCGAAAACGTGTTCTAAATAAGGGCTGATGCCGATCGCCACAACGCTCCAAGCCAAACCGGCCAAACTTTGCGCGCCCACCGTACCGAGCACGACGTACCAAATCGCACCCGCAGCCGCGCTGGCAATCAAAGTCCCCACCAGATAAACCGAGCCCTGAGTCAAGCCGACAGCCACGCCCAAGAGAGCC
>PVWI01000279.1 GCA_003003725.1 filamentous cyanobacterium Phorm 6
ATTAAAGGATACTAAACTTTTAAACGAAATCCAAAAACTGAAAGAAAAGTCACCTGAAAAGACTGATGTCCTCAAACCTCGTCAATTTGGCTGTGGCAAAGGAGTTTTTACTTACGTTGCGGATGATTTTGATGAAACACCTCCTGGTTTTGAAGAATATATGTTGCAATGAAATACTTGATTGACACTCACATTCTAATTTGGTTTGTTGAAGGTAACGATCGGCTTGATGAAGATGTGCGATCGCTGATTGCTAATCCTGTAAATTAAATCTATATCAGCAAAGCTAGTCTGTGGGAACTTACTATCAAAATCAGCATCGGTAAGTTGTCTTTGTCTATTTCTGTGTCGGAGTTAGAAATGTTTCTGATTAACCACGACTTTCAAATTATAGAAACTAAGTTTATCCATTACGATAAATTGCAAAATCTCCCTTTTTACCATCAAGATCCTTTCGATCGCCTAATTATTTCTCAAGCCCAAGCAGAAAATTACACTATTGTTACACATGACGATAGGTTCAAACAGTACGATGTCAAATTGTTGTAATCTCAAATCTTGAGCAAGGATCTGTCTAATTTGAGATTTGAGATTTGGGATTTTGCATGAAAGCTGCTGCCGCAGGGATGGCGACTTGTCTTGAAAACAAGAGTGCAGTTAACTGTAGGGGTTCGATTCCTCCAGCTTCCGTTGAGATTTTATGGGTGGTTAGCAAAGCGGTTATACACCCGGCTTTTAATCGGTATCAGATAGGTTCAACTCCTATATCACCCACTCTCAATATATCTGCGTTAATCTGCGTTAATCTGCGGTTAAAAATCTCAAACTTGGAAGCTGTGGCTGTGTGGACGGCAACTGGTTTGGAATACCAGCGTACAGCGAAAGTTGTAGAGGTTCGACTCCTCCATTTTCCGTATTCGATCGGGTATTGTAGGAGCGATCGCACTTCGATTAAATGTTGAGCCGGGGCGATCGCCACAATTATTTACGAAAACAGTTGATTTTTTAGAATAGTTATGTTATAGTCATTTAGACGCGGGAGTATAGCTCAGTTGGTTAGAGCAGGTGACTCTTAATCTCAAGGTCGAAGGTTCAAGTCCTTCTACTCCCATCCCGTTTAATATTCTATAAATGAAGGGTTTCAGGTTCAATAACCGCCGAAATTTCTATCTTTTGATTAACTTTTGGTCAGTCTTACTGTTTTAAGTAGTGGAATATTTTCAACGGCGCTTTTATTACCAGACAAGCTTTGTATCAAGTTATTCTGTCAGCTTTTTGTTCTCTGCCGATACTTTGTCTGAGCTCAGATTTGGCATCAGCCACCTCAAGCTTCAAGTTGGCGATGTCATCCTCTGCTATGTCAAGTGAGTGTTGAGCCTTTAGCAACTTTCTTTGCAAAGCATTTACTTCCGCCGTCAACTCTCCGATTCGGCTGTACAGGCGAGGTTGCTCGCTTTTTTCAAAAGATTCTCCGTTATCTAGCTTACGAGCCAGAGCCAGCAGTTTGTCTGCTAGGACGATCGGCACTCGGATAGTACGGGTTGTCCCATGCTTCCACTTGCCCTCAAAGGGCGTGAGGTTTGCTAAGCTACGGTGATTTACGTTTTTCATTGATATCAAACCGTAAGAGTGCTGTGTTGCAACCATTTTTACATAAATCCTTTTTGCTGTCAAGATTTCATCAGTTGTGTCATGTGATTGTGTTTGATGTTGTCCATAATTTTTCAATTTTGTGCGATCGAATTTTTAGTCTCGATCGCACGTTGGCGAAGCTTGCAGAAGAGGATCGGCGGATCGTCCAAGCTATTTTTGAAATGAATAACAATAGGATATGGTGATTAGTTATGACCGCAAATCTGTCAGCACGCTCTTATGCAGGTGAAAGCGATTTAGAGCCGATCGCCCATTTAATCAATACTTGCGAAAAGGTCGATCGGCTCGATCAAGGCACTTCCATCTCGGAATTAGGACAAAAATTTAGCGAACCTTCCCGAAATCCAGAGCGCGATATCTGCCTTTGGGAAGATGCGGGCGGCAAATTAATCGGTTTTGCTTTGTTGTCGATTTCTGAACCAGGGGAAGTTATCGACGGTTCGCTGTCGTTTCGCGTCCACCCCAACGCGCGATCCGGCGATGTGGAAGTGGCGGCAGTGGCTTGGGGCGAAACGCGGATGTGTGAGGTGGCATCATTGCAGGGGGCGCGCGTGAAGCTGCGATCGGGGGTTAGGACACAGGATGCCGATCGCATTTCTGTGCTCACAAATTGCGGTTTTAAGGTCGATCGCTATTTTTGCCGGATGGCGCGATCGCTTTCTGAACCGATCGCAGAGCCCCAATTCCCAGAAGGTTTTGGGCTGCGTCTATTCCCGGGCGAACAGGATTCGGAAGCTTGGGTAGAAATGTTCAACCAGTCGTTTATCGACCACTGGAATCACCACGATTTAACGGTGGAACTATTTAAACACGGCTTGGCCCAACCCAGTTACAGAAAGGATTTAGACTTGATTGCTGTTGCTGATGACGGCACTTTTGTCGCTTTTTGTTATTGCGAAATTAGCCCGGAAGAGCGCGATCGTACTGGACGAAACGAAGGCTGGATTACTGTTCTCGGTACCCGGCGCGGCTTCCGCAAAATTGGCTTGGGACGAGCAATGTTGCTGGCTGGTTTGCACAGGCTGAAAGCTGCCGGTGTCGAGACAGCGATTGTCGGCGTTGATGCTGAAAATCCTTCCGGTGCATTGGGACTTTACGAATCTGTTGGCTTCCACAATATTCGCAATAGCATTGCTTATGTCAAAGAGCTTTAATCAATACAGCCCTCGACGCATGGGACTCTAGAAACCAGGTTTTTCACGAAAATACTTCGGTGCAGCGCGGAGATTTGGTAAAAAACCCGGTTTCTTTGGTCAAGTGCGAAGTCCTGAAAAAAAACTTTTGCCACCCCCTTGACACTTCTGTAGTATGTATGTAGTATTAAAGTATCGAAAACGCAGGACAGACAAAAACCTGTATTTTCCGTACCACTTCTGAACCTTGAAAACTGAATATAGATCCAAATTTCAAGGAACATCAATTTGAAAGTCTTGTAACAGAGACTCGATTATCATGTTGTTACTTTATACCACACTGTTCGGTTACAAGCTGACTCCCTCAGAGACAGAGATTGTACCGAATAAGTCTAATTTTAACGGATTTCATGCGGATTCAGAACAGACAAACTCTGCCAGATTGGCATCAACCAAAAAGGCTGAGGAACTCCGCAACATCAAACAAGCTTATCACTTAGAACGGCGCTTCTTTCAGTAAAGATGATCAGATTTCGTGAATCTTTACCGATACTGGCAATTTTATCAGCCTGACACAAGCCAATTTCAAGAGCAGATAAGCTACCAATCCCAAATCCAAAATTGCTCGCCAGAGGTATCGGTAATGGTTCACATTCGTTTTGAAGGACGTTCCTATGACTTGGCAGAAAACCAACTCGGTATTACCGCAGGAATGAGCGACAAGGCTATTAAAGAACGTCTTGCACAGCATTTTGATGTTAAGGGCGATCGCTTCGAGTCTTATATACTCGATCGGCGTCCCAGTGGTGATTTAATTGTCTGCCCAGAAGCCGTTTACGGCTAGAAATTGAATTTTATTCCGCGCCCCAATTCGAGAAGCGTACATACTCATAAAATGTCCAAAGCCTTTCATACTTGCGCGGAACAAAAATTCGATCGACTATTAGGGGACGCACCCCAACTAAAGAAGCTTACAAACTGGTAACGTTCGACTAAACATCGAATCTCAGGTTCGATTCCTGCTCGCCGAAAGGCACAAAAAAACAAAGCTTCTCTGACTTGTCTGCCTCCAAAACCAGCTATTTTGAGAAAAGTGAAAAAACACTTAGCGCCCTAACCTAAAAAGCTTACATACTCGCTCTTGGTAGAGCATTTCTTTTTAAAGAAAAGGTTGCAGGTTCAACTCCTGCGTATGAACAACGGCTTTATTGACTTGCGCGATAGTATTTTTCACTACGACGATCGAAAGGATAATTTAATTATGCAAAATACAACTATAATTTACCGATCGCCAAAGGAGATAGACAGCCTGATTCATGCTTTCCAAGAATGCAGCCTGCCGCGAAATCAATGGACTCACGCAGCACATTTAACCGTTGCTCTTTGGTATCTGTTTTATGATTCAGAATCAGAAGCAATAAATGCGATTCGGCATGGGATTAAACATTACAACTCGGTTCAGGGAATTGAAAGCACAAAAGATAGCGGGTATCACGAAACGCTAACGCTGTTTTGGGTGAAAACTGTTCGCGGGTATCTCGCCGAGGAAAGTCAGAATCAGTCGATCGTAAGTCTGGCTAACGGTTTAATTGCACAATATGCCGATGGCACTTTACCATTTCGCTATTACACGCGCGATCGCCTGATGTCTTGGGAAGCTCGACTTAACTGGGTTGAACCCGATTTAAGAGCGATCGACTCCAAAATAGTGGCAATAGGTACAAAATATTAGGTGACACCATTGAAAATGAATTTATTAGAACGCGATTTACGTTTGGAAATGCTCAACAGCCTGCTGACAACTCCTCACCGCCAATTAGAAAAAGTAGCAGAAATTCACAAGTTAATTGTCGAATTAGACCCAATTTTTTACGGTCATTTAGCCGTATGGTATCAGCGTCAAGGCGACGTGCGCGATCACAAGGAAGTTTTTGTCGGAAATTTGCTGACATCGGCACTGACGGAACACCGAGATGCCGGGTTTATGATGCTCCAAGAGTTCGCTCCCTACGAGGTTTCGCGGATTGTGGACTTTATGAAGCAGCATCAAAATAAAGTGCCTCGGAGTGCGCGCACTGCTGTCACTCGCTATCTGAAATCGCGGGAAAAGAATGCCCAGTTTTTCGATCGCGCCGCCCTCCGCAACCGCAAGGCGATGAAGCATTTGTACGCAACGCTGCACGTCAAGCCTGGGGAACGCAAAGTCGGCGATCCTGTTCCAAAACAATCCGCCGGAAGACTCTCTGGCATTCGTTTTGAAGCGGTTAGCCAAGGCGAAAACAGCGGCGGAACAAGCTAACTTGATTGTCGAGTACAAGATTCCGTATACGATCGCAGTTGGTGCGATCAAACAGCTAACGCCAACAGTGTTAGCAGCGCTGATCCACTCGATGTCACCGCAGGAAGTCATCAACAACCTCAAATCAATTCAGTCTCGCGGCGCGATGGATCATCCGGAAGTCAAGCTGTTGATTGATTCTAAGTTGGATGAAGCCGCCAAGTGCGATCGGGTTTCTGCATACAAAGCGAGTGTTGCCGGCGATAGCGCTAACTTCGACGCAGCCACAACGGCGAAACTGGAAGCGGTGACAAACGAACAAGTTAAGAAGCGCGGCAAGATTCTCAAAGCCACCGGTTTGTTGATTGACCAGGAGGGAAGTATGGAAAGTGCGATCGAAGTTGGGAAGCGTCTCGCTGCTTTGATATCGGGCATTTCCGACGCTGCACTGTTCGTCTACGCCTTTGACACGATGCCACTCAGTGCAAGCAAACGGCAGCGAATTGACCGATTGGGAGCGCGCATTCAAGCACATTCGCGCTGGTGGCGGCACCAGTTGCGGTTGCGCGGTGGAAGCAATGCGGATTAAAAAGCAGGTTGTTGAGCAATTCATCATGGTGACAGATGAAGGCGAAAACTCTGCACCTTATTTTGCAGATGCTTATCAGAATTACTGCCGCAGTTTGGGGGTAATTCCTGATGTGGTGATTGTGCGAGTTGGTGCTTACTGCGATTATGTGGAAAAGCAATTGAAGGATAAGCAAGTGTCGGTAGAAACGTTTACGTTTGCCGGAGATTACTACTCTTTGCCGAATTTAGTGCCGATGTTGAGTCGTCCTTCGCGGCTGGAATTGTTGATGGAAATTCTGGATGTGGCGCTGCCGGTGAGGGATGATAAGTGATATAATCGGGCATGGCTCGTCAGTTAAGCTGGCGGGCCATGCTCGCAAAGTTAGTGAGAATTAAAATTTTATGTCAACGCGAATTAAATAACTTACAATTTTCATTGTTATTGTGGGATGGGCGGGATGCCCATCCCACAAACTTGTGGAAGTTATTTAATTCTCATTCCTAAGCGAAATAGATTCAAGTCAGCAAGAGGAGAATTGAAGTTTTAATTTTGCCAGTTTTTCTCTATTTTAAATTATTCTCTCGTTTGTTCGATAATTTCTAGTAACTCAGGATTGGCGATGGATGAAACTAACCCTGAATCCGCAGCAACCAAAGCCGATCGCAATTTTTCCGAAGTCAGTGTAGGATATTTCTCTAATACCTGTTGTTCAGTCCATCCCGCAGCAAACAGCCCTAGTAAAAATTCTACAGATAATCGAGTTTCTTTCACTTCTGGTTTACCTGCTAAAATTTTTTGGGGTTCTGGATGAATGTACTTTCGCCAGTCCATTGTTTTACTCAAACGATTTGGGAAGAGTGTACAAATTATAGTGTATTTGGGCGTGGCACAGACCAAACGTTCCCTGGCAGACTGCACAAATTGTATCGCAGAGCCATTTTTCCTATTTTGTGATTAAACTGTAATGCCGATCGCACTCGGTCAACTTCTTATACAGTAGAGTAAGGAGTAGCGAGTTCGATCGCTCTTTTTCCTTTCCGTTTAGTGAGCAAAAATGCGATCGCCCTGGATCATAACACACAGTACAACTACTTAAGCTTGAACTATGGGAAAAAAATCTAAGGTCAAAAAGTCTTCTTTGCTCTCCCAACGACTGCAAGAAGCCCTCGATAGAGGCAGTAAAGTTTGGATGAAAACAAATAGTAGCAGTTTCGGTGGCATCCCGATTAATTTGTCTGGGGAATTTGCAGAAATTTTGGTTATAGTTCCCCCTAGCGATCACGGAGAAAATAGTGATTCTTACGGACAAGTCACTTGGCTGATCCGACTTTCAGACATTATTGCAGTCGCTTATCCAACTGAATATTGGTCGAAAGATAGATTAGAAAGCTTGCTAAAACCCGATGCCATTACTTCGGAAATGGGAGATTATCCGGGGTAATTTGCTGATGGTGCACCGACACGGAAAGGGTGCATCTCAACGAGTGCAAATGTATTCGTAGGGGCGAAGCATTCCGGCAGTAAATTCCTAGTGATCACTAAAAAATTGTCTCCCGGAATGCTTCGCGCTTGCAAAACAGAAAAGCACTCATTGAAAAATGCGATCGCAAGTTCTGAAAAATAAAAAATATTGAATTTTTATGAAATTTTAAATTCACCCTTTTTTAAATCCAAAATCAAAAATATCGATCGCCCTTGCTCAGTTCAATTACTTATTGCAAACCGAAAGCTGCACTTTACAACTGCCTCCGGGTAATTCGCTGCAAGCAGCGAGAGCTTCAGCTTCTGCGGCTCGTTTATTATCACCCCAACCAGCACCTGCTCCTCCTTTACCGACGACGATAGCTCCACAATTATTGGTGTTTGATGTTAGTGGTTTGCAGTCATTCGCCCCTTCACTTTGTTGATTGCAGGCGGCTACTGCTGCGTCTAGTGCTGCTTTTTCTGTAGCATGATTCCAACTGATACCCGTGGCGTCGGAAGTGGGAGAATAAGCAGTAGCTCCGTGGCTATCCTGAGCTTGAGCTGTTTGGGCGCATAGCATGACTGGTAGTGCCAAAACTGTCACGACAATACACTTAGAGAAGAGCTTTTGTAACATATTTACTCGCTATAGCAATCCTAAATCATTATCCAGACTATAACAGTCCGTTCATCAGTGTAATTCTTGTAGGGGCTCTTGGGCTCGTGCTGCCGTGATATCCGCGATCGAAAATTTCCCCGTTACTGTGTGCGGCGCGGGCGCTTTGGGTGCGAATATTGTAGAAAGTCTGGCACGATCCTCTTCGAGGGCTTCGCTAACGGGCTTTTGTCAGTTAAAAGTCATCGATCGCATCGAAGAGCGCAACCTATCCACTCAACCCTACTATCGATCGGACATCGGCGCATTCAAAGCCAAAATTCTCGCCAACAACCTCTACCGCGCCTTGGGAGTCAGCATTGACGCGCACTCCAAAGAATTGACACCCGCAAATGCCGATCGCAGGCTTGTCAAGAGCGCCACAGTCATCGATACTTTTGATAACAGCGTCGGGCGACAATCCGTCAAGGATTACTGTGCGAGTGTCTCCATTCCCTGCGTACACGTCGGATTAGCTGCGGATTATTCCGAAATAATTTGGAATCCACACTATCGGGTTCCTTCAGCGGCAAATGATGACGTTTGCGATTACCCGTTGGCGAGAAACTTGGTGATGCTGACGGTTGCTGTTGCTTGCGAAGTAATTGTGCGTTTTGTGGCTACCAAGGAGCAACAAAATTTAACTTGCACGATC
>PVWI01000280.1 GCA_003003725.1 filamentous cyanobacterium Phorm 6
TCGCTAAACAGCTTTTCGCTAACCTGTGTGGTAACAAAAGGTAGCTTTAAGGCAGGTTGCGCGATCGGCGGCGAGGCCGTCCGCTGCATCAAGCCGAGCTCGTAGAAGCCGCCGCAAAGCAACAAACGATCGCCAGAAAGCAAATCAGTAGTTCCGTCCGGCCAGCGAGTAAACTTCCCTTCCCGGCGGATCGCCCGCACCTGCACCCCGTACTGAGTCAGCAACTCAATCTCAGACAGTTTTTCACCCACCCAAGGGCTGTTTGCTGGCAACCTCAGCCACTGACAAGAACTGTCCCCCTGCGGCACAGCAATTTCCCCCTTCGCCAGCAACTCAAAACTCACGAGTTCTTCTGGTTCTCCGACTACCAAAAGCCGATCGCCCGACTCCAAAGCTGCCTTCCCGTTGGGATAGTCTATTTCCTCGCCATCTGCGCGGACGATCGCCATCACACTGACTCCGATCAACTGCCGCAAGTTAGTTTCTTCCAGAGTCATACCGGCGATCGGAGCACCTTCGGGCAAACTGTACCACTCGCTGTTCATATCTCGAACCGCTACCTTCAAATCCCGCGAAATCGCCAAAGGTTCGCGCGCCGGCCGCAATTCCAGATAGCGGCTGCTGCGAATTTGCTGCACATCCCGCCCGATCGCCATTGCCGAGAAACCCATGCCGGCCAGCAAGTGGGCAGACAGTTCTAAACTCGCCTCAAACTCCGGCTGCACAACTTCCCATGCGCCCAGTTGATAAAGCAGTTCAATGTCTTTATCTTTGTTAGCCCGCACCACAATATCCAAATCCGGGACTAATTCTAAAGCCCGCTTCAGACACAAACGAGTGCTCATTGGATCGGGAAGCGTCACCGCCATTGATGCGGCCCGTTCCACCCCCGCAGATTTCAAGACGTGCAAACTGGCAGCATTCCCGTAAATGTAGGGAATTCCTGACACTCTGCACTCTTGAATTCTGCTTTCCGACTCGTCGATCACCACAACTGAACAGTTGCGGCTTTGCAGCATTTTGACTAAATTTCTGCCAACTCGCCCGTAGCCACAAACCACAACATGATTTTGTTCAGGTAAAGTTTCAGCTATTTCTACAGGTTGAGACATTTGGTCAAAATAGCGCTGCAAAGGCCCGAAATTTTCCGCCCAATTGAATAACTGCGGCACGCTTCTCAATACAAACGGCGTCAGTACCAGAGTGACTGCTGTCGTTCCTAAAATTAACAGGTAAACGTCTCGCGAAACCAGCCCCAACGCTTGGCCGGAACTAGCGAGTACAAAGGAGAATTCTCCTATTTGAGCTAAGCCCAAACCTGCGATTAATGCTGTTTTTAGCGGATAGCCAAACAATCGGACGATCGGCGTTATGATTAAGAACTTGCCGACAAATACTAAAAATACCAGTCCCAGGATTAATTCTAGATGGTTCCAGAGAAAAAACGGGTCAATTAACATTCCGATCGTCACAAAAAATAGGGATGCAAAAATATCTCGCAAAGGCTCAACATAAGTTAGAGTTTGGTCGGCATATTCCACCTCAGAAATCATCAAACCCGCTACAAATGCGCCCATCTCGATCGAGAAACCCAAATATTCTGTCAGCAGGGCAATGCTCAAAGCCAACACCACAACTCCCAGCAAAAATAGTTCCCGACTCTCTGTTTTCGCGAGGTAGCGCAGCAACTGCGGTACGATCCAAATGCCCGCGACTACAGCACCGGCAGCAAATAAACTAATTCGCAGCAGGGCCCACGCTACCGTGATGCCGATCGCCTCTGCTGGCTGATTGAGGGCCGGCAAAACTGCCAACATTAGCCCCAAGGCCAAATCTTGAACTACTAAGATTCCCAGCATGACTTGACCGTGGGAAGTACCGCTTTCCGAACGTTCCATCAAGCACTTCAGTACAACTGCTGTCGAAGAAAGCGACAGAATCGACCCTAAAAACACGCCTTGGGCGGGCGATTCTACCCAGCCTACCGCCAAGGAAATTGCAGTAGTAAAGGCGATCGTCAGCACAATTTGCAAACCCCCGCCGCCCAAACTAATCGCTTTAACTTTTTGGAGTTCGGCGAAAGAAAACTCAACTCCCAAGGCAAATAACAGAAAAGCAACACCGAATTCAGCCAGGGTGTCTACCTGAATTAATTCTTTGATCAACCCCAAACCAGCCGGCCCAACTACGATCCCTCCCAGGAGGTATCCGAGAATTACCGGCTGTCGCAATAGCGATGCAAAGAGTCCTCCTGCTGCGGCAGCAGCGAGAACTAGAACTAAGTCAACGATCAGTCGGAAGTCTTCTTGCACAACTTTATGAAAAAAGTGTAAAGTTATATTATAGTATCTAATGTGTTGACTATGTTGGGGGCGTTGATTATAGTTGAGTAGCAAGCCCAACTGCCACTGTTGAACAAGGTATTTTTTCATGACAAAGAGTTCCACTCCTCACAAAAAGCTCAATCTCTTGCAAGTTTATCGAGGGATTGGGGCGTTATTGGTGGTAATGTTTCACGTCAACCAGATGAGCACAGAGAGATTAAATCAAGTTACTTTTTTTAATCTATTTCAAGCTGGCTGGAGTGGTGTTGATTACTTTTTTGTATTGAGCGGTTTTCTCATGGTGTATGTTCATCGATCGGCGATCGGGAAAAAAGACCAGTTAAAATCATTTTTAGTCAAGCGCTGCGTCCGCATTTACCCGATCTACTGGATAATTACTCTGATAGTTTTGTGTTTCTTTCTAGTTATTCCCGGTTTTGCTAATGCTCAAGATTTAAGTTTGGGAAAGATAATTCTGTCGCTGCTCTTGATTCCTCAAAATGACAAGCCAATTCTGGATGTAGGTTGGACTTTAGTTTACGAAATGTATTTTTACGTATTGTTCAGCATAGCTATCTGGTTCAAGCCTAAACAATCAGTGCCTATACTTTTGGCTTGGCTATTGATCACACTTCTACATTTTTCTAAAGTCATACAATTTCCCGATACTTTTTTCTTACTAAATCTAGTATTTGGTAATATGAATCTAGAATTTGTTTTGGGTGGCTTGGCTGCTTATATAGTGATTAAATATAACAAGAAAATTACCAATTACAGATGGATATTATTTGGGATAGCCAATTTAGGATATCTTATATTAGCAATACTGGTAGCTTGGGGCAACATTGAGTTCGATCGGATCAAGACTTTTGCAGTGCTGGCCGCTCTGTTGATCGTTGCTGCAAGTTCGATCGACCTTAAGGATTCTCCGAGAATTCCTGCTCTTTTCATCTTCCTAGGCGATGCCTCATATTCAATATTTTTGCTCCACAGTCCGGTGATATCAGCAAGTACAAAAATTGTGCAAAAGGCGAATTTAGGAAAATATTTCGACGGTTTCTTTGCTCCGGCTCTGGTGGCATTGTTTGCCGTAGTTGTCGGCTGCATATTCTACTCTTTGATCGAAAAACCTCTGACGGTTTATCTGCGGAAAAATATAGTTGAAAAAATGTTTATTCCGAAGGCACACGTCAGCTAATTGTATGTGCGTCGGGGTGAGATTGTCGATTTGATGCGAATATTGGCGATCCCGACGCACCCTACATCTGAGGCTATCGGATCACAAAAAAAGTGCTAAAATTACAAGCTTTGTGTAACATTAGTTTGACAAATGTTAAGGAAGCCTAACTATGCTCATGACTGTGAATCGAGGCAACTGCGGGCAAAGTGCGAACATATCTATGGGTGCTATTTCCCGGTGGCGACAGTTGAAAGCAAATAAGCTAACGATAAGTTCGATCGCGCCAATTGTTGCTGGTATTCTGAGTTTTGCCATGCCGGTGCAAGCTTTGCAGGTAGTGGTGACGCCCTCCAATCCTGAACTGGGAGATACCCTGTCAGTCATCATTCAGGTTGACGGTAACGGCGGAGAAACTCCAAAAGTGTCTTTACAGCAAAAAAATTACCCCGCGTTTCCAATGGGCAATAATCGCTTTCGGGCCCTGTTACCGACGACACCGGTAGAGAAGGCTGGTGCTCGCCTTCTGCAAGTCGCCGGTGACGGACAAGTACAGAAGTTGAGTGTGCAAGTTCGATCGCGCAATTTTCCCACTCAATCTATCACGCTCCCACCAGGAAAAGACAGTGAAGGTACTGATGCCGAGTTCGATCGGGTAGACGCATTTAAAGCACTGGTTACACCCCAAAAATTTTGGAACGGCCCACTTTTGCGGCCGAACTCCGGCGAAATTACCACCATTTACGGCGTGCGGCGGTACTATAATGGGGTATTTGCCCAAGACTACTACCACCGCGGCGTCGATTACGCGGGCGCTTACGGTTCTCCGGTAATAGCACCGGCTGCTGGCCGGGTGTCTCTGGTGGGACGAGAATCCCAAGGGTTCAAAATCCACGGGAATGTCGTCGGTATTGACCACGGGCAAGGGGTAGCAAGTATTTTGATGCACCTCAGCCGGATTAATGTTAAAGAGGGTGATTTTGTGCAAGCCGGTCAAGTAATTGGCGCTTTGGGGTCTACGGGGGCTTCGACAGGCCCTCATCTGCACTGGGGACTTTACGTGCACGGGCAGTCGATCGATCCTGTACCTTGGCGGCTTCAGGGAGTTGAGTAGGAATTTTTAGGTATTTTGACGAATAAAGCCGTCAATTATGGGGTAAGTTTGTGGCTGAGGCGTGCAGATAACTGAAATTGGTTATCGCTATTGAGCTAGGATTGGTATCAAAATTCTCGATTCCAACCTCAAAACTCCAATCTCAAGACGCTAGCAATCGCGTCTTCCAAAAAAAACTCTATTAATGATGCCGTTGAGTGGGAAGCATATATGAGTATTGAAAAAATTGTTGAACAGGCTTTGCAAGACGGCTATTTAACGCCGTCTATGGAAGCTGAGGTGGGACGAATCTGCAATACGGCTTCTGAATTGTCGATCGAAGAGTACATGGCTCTCGATCGCCTGATGGGAGCTTTGTTGACTGGGGAAGTTGTGGTTCTGCCGCGCAAACAGTTCATCAACGTGATGGAAGAGTTGGTGCTCAGCGATGCGATCGCCAGGGTGGCAGAGATTGAGGCGGAGACCGACCAGAGTCTGGATGTCGGTGATATTGCAGCCTATGCTTTGAATAGGCTGCCACCTTTGTACGCGACGACGGAAGAGGGGGCTCACTTTCAAAGGGCTAGGGCTAAAGAGCAACTTCACGATTTGATTTCAAAAGAAGTCAACGCGGCGATCGCCCGCAACTTGGACAGGCCAGACACCCCAAACCCCACAGCTTTGGGCAAGTCTTCTGGAAACGAAGTTCTTTCACAGCTAAGCACTTGGCTGCAAGCTAACGCCACTAATTTTGAGCAGAATCCCTAGGCTTGCGCCCAAAAGCTATTATTTTGGTTAAGTCGATCCCGATCTATTTACCAGAAAATTGGGTCTAAAGCCCCGTGCTTCTAGCACGGCTTTTGCTATAATTGTAATGGTTGGAAATCCCCTGGTGGTGCCTTGTTCAGACTCCTTGAACCAGAAAGTAGGACTTAGACCTGCAAAATATTGGGTAGCGCTCGCCAAGAAAAACATAGCTAGGGGAAATAAATAAGTACCCAAAAAAACAGAAACAATAATTAGTTCAATCTAACAGTACCTCGCGGGCATTAGGAATCTGCCTCGCAATGCGTGAAAGCGTGGGGAGAAGACTGCCTCTACTATAAAAGGGAAGCCTGATATAGCAAGTAGACTTCTGTGAACCATGAACAAGAATCCCCGTGCCTTTAGGTCGGGGAGTATGTCAAAAAGCGGGATTTCTAGTTTTTGAGTAACTAACATTAATCGGAAGGTAGAAGGCATCGGAATGACTGTTGACTGCCCTTCTCGATTTTACGCCCGACGATGCTTGAAGGCAGAAGCTAGAATTAAAGGAAAAAAATTAGAATTTAAGAGTTTTCTTGAGTTGTTACTTAATACAAAAAAATTCCTCTTCTTTCTTTCCTCTTCCTTCTTCCCTCTTCCTTCAAACGATTAACTGTTGCTGTCAGAAGATTCTGCCGAGGGGCTAGCTGCAACTTTTGTATCTCGCTTTTCGCGTTTTTTCCGTTCCGCTTGGATGACATCTTGAAGCACTATTCGCGCTTGGGCCATTTTTTCCAAATTGCTGCGGTACAAATCTAAATCTTTGTTAACTTTGTCTTCAGGTAGGTGCAATGCCGCGCTGACTTTGGCGATCGCGTCGTTTCGCGTTTCTTGGTCTTTTACCATGTCGGCGTCAGCTTTTTCTAGCAGCGAGAACAAACCGATCGCAAACAAGCGGCTGTACTTAAATTGAGGGTTGCTGGCGATCGCCCCTAAAGATGCTTGCAAATCTGCTGTATCTTCAAAGCTAGTAGAGCGATCAATCCACGAGAGCAACTCTTGCCCAGAAAGTCGCTGGGCCAAACTTTCCAATCGGTGAGCATCAAGCTTGTAGCGATCGGGATCGTCCTCTAGGGATTTGCACAAACCGTTAAAAATCGAAAGTCTGTCTGCTTCTGGGGCGTATCCGAGCATGAATCGATCGAAAGCTGTCACCACGCCCAAAGCATAAATCGGGTCGTATTGAAAATCGGCATTCGCCGAAAGCAAGTGCATTTCTACCATCAACTCTTCCACCACTCGACGGTAAATTGAGTTGATAGGTCGAGTGTGAATCGTATAGAAACTTCGCTTAGTATCTGAAACAGTACGGTTATTGTTCACCTGAGTCTTATAGATAAATAATTTTGCCGCAGCGGGCGACGTGAGTAAAGTCGGGGGAGTCGATCCGCGATCGGGCTGACAAAAATTGCCAGTTTTGTTAAGCGATGCTGACGGAGGGCGAGTCAAAATTTTACCAATAATATTTTACTCGCGATCGGCAGCAACAATTAATTTGTCGCAATACGGGGGCAAAACCCCAGTATCTTTACAATCATAGCTCTTCTGGGATCGCACAGAAATCTAATCTTCTGACTTGTCCAGTCAGTGTTCTCATATATCACAATAAGTTTTTACTGTCAATTCCAAATCCTCAAAATATCAAACCAACATGACACTTTCTCCTGAACTAATAGCGTTAGCCCAGTATATGGCCGGTGATTTTGATAACCGAGAACAAGCATTAGCAGACCCGGCTTGGTACGTCCACCTTCGTTTCTGGCAAAGACCCCTGCCCGTTTCTCTCTTTGACGAACCCAGCATTGCCTTGTTTGCCGAACAAGCAAATATTCTGGAATTGGACAAACCATACCGCCCGCGCATCGTGCAACTGAGGCACGTTAAGACCTTACCTGGACTTATAGAAGCTCAGTATTATATGTTTAAGGATATTGAAGCCGTCAAAGGATCAGCTCGCGATCGCGACTTGCTTTTCAAACTTACTCGCGACCAAATCGAACTCCTCCCCGGCTGCACCCTCTCCGTTGCAGTCCAAAATTTAGCCTCAAACCGCTATCGATTTCGGGCATCTTTGCCGGAGGGAAGTCGTTGCGGTTTTACATACGGCGGGCAGAATTTCCAAGTAGACTTGGGATTTGAAGCCGCCGCCGAGGAATTTCTCAGCTACGACAAAGGAATAAGCCCCACAACCGGCAAGGCTATCTGGGGAGCTTTAATGGGCCCTTTTAGATATGTCAAGCGTCAGGATTTTGCTTCTGAGATATTGGGGTGATTAACTTGACACTCCTCGGCCTAAAGGCACGAGGATTCTTAAGACATTTGGGTCTTAATATCCCTATTGCTAGGGTTCCCAGGCTGACCGCATTTGCACGTTACGCGCACAGTCATATCTCCTAAAGAATGTTTTGGGCGTAGACTTTCCCCCAGTCCGGAGGTAGGTTTTTACATCTTGTCTGATTGCTATACTCTACCATATTCATTTGTGAAGATGGATTTGTTATTTTACTTAACAATGCAAAAAAGCCGTCCTCAAAGGACAAGGACGGGGTTTTCAACCCAATTTTCTGATAAGCCAACTGTTTACAAAGAAGATAGCGGAATGCCGAAAGCGAGCGTGACTTTAGTCCGCTTGATGAAAGCGAGGCGAGGGACTTCAGTCCCCTTCAATCTTTCTTAAATTTATTCCTAAAACTACGGGAAATTTCAGCAATTGTGCTATGCTGTAATAGTCAAGGTTAAACTCCTTTGTCCGAAGTAAAACAGGGACTAAGACACACTTTTAGGCATAAACCGGGGGACAAAGAGCGACGATAACTCTATAAACAGTCGGGGACTAAACAAAACAGTCCTGAATCCAGTAAACAAAATAATTTCCTTTTTGTTAAGTAGGGTAGGGCATACCCAAACTCTAGGTCAATATCCTAGTACGCTTTTGGAGATAGACCCTCTGGGGTGGC
>PVWI01000281.1 GCA_003003725.1 filamentous cyanobacterium Phorm 6
GCTCAAAACAAGTTTTTTATTTTAGATTTAGGGAGATTGGGAGATTGGGAGATTGGGCGATCGATCGGTACCTCATCTTTCGCTCAAAATGCTATATCTCTCTTCCGGCAGATTCAACTTTCCCTGATTTTTGTCACTATCAAACTAATAAATAAAAACTAACCACTATTCCCCAGCCATAATCTCCCTTCAGGCAGAGGAAAGTATCTGCGATCGTGCTTAGCATATATCTAAGGCTAACTCTTAAGTATCCTTGTTAAAAATAAATTTTGCAAATAGTTGGGTGAAAACTAATGAATATTGAACCAAACGCAACCAACAGGGTCAGCGACCTACAAGTCACGCTACCAAAATCCAGAGAAACATTGCTCGGCGAGGAAACAGAAAAAGCCCTGGGCGAGGAGAAACAACAAAAGGCTAAAACTATGCGCGCTGTCGAACAGTTAAAAGCAGAACTGCAGCAGAAAATAGATACAGAATGTCACCATACGCCAGATTAAAACTAATGCCATTTTTTAGAGGGTGTGGGTAAGAGACGGTCTTGCCCGCACCCGCTTTTTGAAGTTAGATGGCAGTCGGCCGCATTCAATATAAATTTTAAATTTTAAATTGTTTTGGGTTAAAAAAAATACTGTTCTGGGTGCACCAATGGCTTTACGCCGAGCTTTTTTTGTATGATACTACACTTCGTTTGTTGCAGCTAGCAATTTAGGTCAAAAAACGTTCAGCAGGAAAGTCGCAGCCCCTCCTCGACTAAAGAAGAATTTTTCCTTATTCCCTATTCCTTATTCCCTATTCCTTATTCTCTATTTCCTATTCTATATCTCCATTCAATCCGTTACATTCCGCCCATTACGAGTACGCTAAACTTTATTCCTACAGGTAGAGTGCAATTCAGCTTCTTGTTACCTATGATTAGTTTAAGTAGAAAATGTCAAACTCGATACAGATAAGGAAAAACAAATGAGCATTGAAGATAAAGCAAAGGCAACTGGCAAAAACATCGAAGGCAAAGCTCAAGAAGCCCTAGGCAATGTTACTGGCGACCCCAAGGACAAAGCTGAAGGCAAAGCGAAGCAAACAGAAGCACAAGCTCGTCACGCAGTCGAAGATGTGAAAGATGAAGTCAAAAAGAAATTAGACTGATTCTAATACTAATTGAGAGGATCGAGAAAGCTGACCCTCTCAATTATTGAAAATGTTTTCATACCGGAGGAAAAAAGGTGAGTTTATTGCAGCAGAGTCGAAAAATAATTGCGGGTCTAATGTTGGCTTTAATGCTGGCCGTTACGACTGCCTGCGCCCCCAGTGTTTCCGCCCAAAAACCGACTAATGTACCTGTAGCAATTGGCGGCAGTCAGGGCTATTACGCCCAGCTAGAACTTGGCAATACCGCATCAGGTCAAGATTTTGGTCAATGGGTAACAAAGACGGCTAAAGGTCTGGTTCAGGATGCTTACGTGCGCGACAATAACAAATTGGGAGTTGTAATTACCCCACAAGTCCGCCCTACTGAAGTGAAAGATTTGGCGAAATCTCTAGCCCAAGGTTTTCACCGCAATTTCCCCAATCAGGATGTAAGTGTTTTAATGTATGCTCCTGACAAAAAACTGATTTTGACGGCTAAGTACGACCAGCAATCAAATCAGATAGAATACAAGTCTTGACCTGGCTAGAAAGCTTGAATCAGAGCCACGTAGCGGTTTAAAATTCGGCAATTTTTTGAAGACGAAACAATCTCAATTTTAGACTGAACTGTTGTGTAGATAGGAAAAGCAGTACAATGAGTAGCAGCGATAATTACAAAAGTCAAATCATGAGCGATTTGGCAAAGGGCGATAAAGAAATGATGCCGGAAACAACCGGTGAAGAGTACGAAAATTTTGACGATTTTGCTCAGAGAACTTCGCCGGATCAGCGCAAACAATTATTCGGGCGTTCTCTGAATCACGATTCCTTGCCGCCTGCACAGTTGGAACCAGAATTGCAAAAGGCGATCGCCCAAATTAAGCCAAACGAACGCGATGACGTGGCGCGGGAATTCTTCAAGCAGTTGGACAAGAGAGGATTGAACGATCGCCAATTGGAAAAACAGCTAGGACTTTCTACCCACCACGCCAGCCGCATGAATGCTGATGATGTTAGCAAGCTGGCATCGTTTACCTATCACAATCACCCGGATATTTTCCAAGACGTGCTGGCCCAACAGCCGAGTTTGATGAAGTTTTTGGGCAACCCAATTGTGGCGGGTATTGTGGGAATAGTTGCTGCTAAATGGCTCAACAACCGTAAATAGTCGAGGAAGGACTAAAGTCGGAACGATCAAACTTTTTTGATTACCAATTATATCAATTCTGGCTGCGCTGGAATCATATAGAGGACACTCAAGATGCCGTTCCTTGCGCGCCAGATTAATTGTAGGGAGACGGCATCTTGAGTGTCCTGATTTCGGGTAAGCTGTTCTGCCTTTAAATTGCAGATCAAAAAAAATCAAACAATGAGTGGGCTCTTGTAGCCCGCCCTAAATATATAATTTAAATTTGCAACAGCTTAATATCAATTCCGATGCAATCGGAATTGATATTACTAATTATTCCTCACATCTAAAAATAGCTACGCAGCAGTCAACAGCGACACACCTGACACTCCGCAAAATTAAATGTAGGATTAAGTGTTGCTGTGAATGATGAAACAAAATGAACATATCCACTATTTGGCGAAAACTCCGCAGCCAGCAAGCTTTATGCTTGGCTGCACTCCTGGCAGGTTGCTTGGTATTTATCGGTTGTTCCCCAGCCCAGTCATCGGCTGGCAATTCAGTCGATCCCAAGTTGAAAGAGCAGGTTTTGCAGATTATCCGCGAAAACCCGAAAGCTATTTTGGATTCTGTACAAGCCTTCCAGCAAGAGCAGCAGCAGTCTCTCAAAGCGGCGCAGCAGTCATTTTTGCAGGAGATGAAAACTAATCCTAAATCTTCGATCGGGGATTCTCCCAGCACGGGATCAGCTTCGCAGCAGGTTGTACTTTTAGAATTTTCTGATTTTCAATGTCCGTTTTGCGCCCGTGCTTACGATACTGTCAAGCAGTTTATGGCAAAACACCAGGACAAAGTTACTTTAGCTTACAAGCATTTTCCCTTGACTTCAATTCATCCTCAAGCGTTGCCAGCAGCTAAAGCAGCTTGGGCGGCTCAGCAGCAGGGTAAGTTCTGGGAATATTACGGCGCTTTGTTTGAAGGGCAGAAAGAGTTAGGCGAGCCACTATACGGATCGATCGCCCAAAAGCTCAATCTAAAATTAGATAAATTCAACACCGATCGCAACAGCCCCGCCGCCGAAGCCGCGATTCAAAAAGACGTGCAACTCGCTCAACAACTGGGCATTGAAGGCACTCCGTTCTTTATTATGAACGGCCAAACTTTCTCCGGGGCGATCGAGCTTGCTGAAATGGAAAAGATTCTCGCCAGTGTCTCCAAATAAAAGGGAAAGAGACACGAAAAAGTAAGTTTTTCGTTTTTTTTAACTTGTTGGTTGCAATTTCAATTCTGCGTCTATTAAGATGGGTTCCCAGGCTGGTGTCTGGGAACCATAAAAAAGCAAGTAAGTAAAAGGAAGAAGAAAGTTCGGCAGCGGATTGTGAAACGGATGTAACGGATGTAATGCCGATCGGGAAAAAGGCTTTAGTTATGCTTATTTACAATCCAGATGCAAAAACTGCTCGGTAACGGTAGCAGTCAAATCGGTATGATGCCGCCTGGATGAGAAGTTCCAGCTTCTACAACTACATTACTCAACTGTCAACTGTCAACTATGGAGGGCTACTCCCATGCAATCCTTGACATCTCCAACCGATCGCACCAGTGGATTATACGTCCGTTCCCCGGAGGGAGAAAAACTCGTTTTTCCTCTGAAACATACAGAAGTCCGAGCCAAAATAGCCGGAAATCTCTCGCGAGTTGAAGTCTCGCAAAAATTTGAAAATCCTTTCACCAAGCCGCTGGAAGCCGTCTACATTTTCCCGCTACCTGCGGAAGCAGCGGTAGATGAGATGGAAATCAAAATTGTATTTTTTGTGTGGGCTATACGGCCCACTCCACAAGAACTTTATCAAATTTTGACTGTGTAGTTTAAATGCAGAACAGCTTAGATGAGATGGAAATCAAAATTGGCGATCGCACTATTAAAGGCAGCATCAAACAACGCGAAGAAGCCCAACGCATTTACGAAAAAGCTAAACAAGAAGGGCGGACTGCGGGTTTACTGGAACAAGAGCGAGACAATATTTTCACCCAATCCCTCGCCAACATCAAACCCGGTGAAGAAATCGAGGTTGTGATTCGCTATACGGATAGCTTGAAATTTATAGCTGGCGATTATGAATTTGTGTTTCCGATGGTTGTCGGGCCGCGATATATTCCTGGTACGCCACTGGATGAAACGGCAGCCAGCAGTAGCGCCCCAGCCCCAATGACAGTAAATGCCGATACGGATACCGTCCCCGATGCGTCGCGGTTGAATGCCCCGATTTTGCCGCCGGGAATGCGATCGGGACACGAGATCGGCGTGACGCTGGAAATTGCAGCGGGCGTACCGATTCGTAACGTCAATTCCCCATCCCATCAACTGCGGATCGAATATTTCGACTCACCCCAATCTTCCGCAGCCAGCGAGCAAAAAAATGGTTTGATGGTGCGCGTTCAGTTGGGAAATACAGATACAATTCCCAACAAAAATTTGATAGTTCGCTATCAAATTTCTGGTCGAGAAACCCAATCGACGGTATTAACTCAATTGGACGATCGCGGCGGACATTTTGCAGTTTATCTGATTCCGGCGATCGAGTACAAAACCGATGAAATTGTCCCGAAAGATGTCGTTTTTTTAGTCGATACTTCCGGTTCGCAATCCGGTGCGCCTTTGCAGCAATGTCAGGCATTGTTGCAGCAATTTATTAACGGACTAAATCCGTCGGATACTTTCTCGATCCTGGATTTTTCCGACGCCGTGCGGCAACTATCGCAACAACCGCTACCGAATACAGCAGAGAATCGGCAAAGGGCGATCGCATATATCAACAAACTCCACGCTTCTGGCGCTACGGAAATGTTGGGCGGCATTCGGGCTGCGATCGATTTTCCCGCACCATCCGGGCGCTTGCGGACTGTGGTATTCCTCAGCGACGGTTACATCGGCAACGAAAACCAAGTTCTCGCCGAAGTGCAGCAGCATCTCAAATCGGGGAATCGCCTGTATAGTTTCGGTGCAGGAAGTTCCGTTAATCGTTTTTTACTCGATCGCATTGCAGAAATTGGCCGAGGAATTTCCCGGATAATCCGGCACGACGAACCAGTCAACGAATTTGTGGAAAAATTCTTCCGGCAAATCAACAATCCCGTGTTGGTGAATCTGGAAATTACTTGGCAGGGAGAGGGCGAAAGTCCCGTGATTTATCCTTCAATTGCACCTGATTTATTTGCCGAACAACCCCTCGTTTTATTTGGCAGGAAGTGCGATCGCGAACCTGGAATGCTGCATATCAAAGGGGTTAGTGCGGGCGGACACCAGTACGTCCAAACCTACCAAATCGACTTTACCGATGCTGGCAATCCGGCAGTTGCCCAGCTTTGGGGGCGGCATCGCATCAAAGATTTGATGAATCAGATGGTGCAGTACGAAACCCAGGTAGGGGTGGAAACCGTGACAGAAACGGCGCTTACCTATCAGCTTCTGTCGCAGTACACGGCTTTTGTGGCCGTCGGCGATGATGTGCGCGTTGAACCGGGCACGGAATTCATTTCGATGAACGTGCCTGTAGAAATGCCGGAAGCGGTGGAATATCAGGGCGTATTTGGCTGCACAGACTGGATGGAACAAGAAGGAGAATTAGAACGCGGCATCACATTTAATCGCCTAGAGGAAGGGGTGATGTGCTTCGCAGCAGCCAGCGCCTGCGCCCCCGCACCGTCAAAGTCACGCGCGCGCAGCACATCACCTGTAGAAGTCGTTAGCGCTACTGGGTTAGATGAAGTGGCGATCGATAGTTTAAACGAATACTTGGAAACCCTGAGTGTCCCGCCCGGTACAAACGGCCAACTGGTTTTGGAACTTGTCTTCGCTAAAGTTCGCCTCACGCGCATAGTCGTAGATACCAATGCTTCGACTTTGGCAGATGTGGAGTTGCTGAAAACGATTAAAAAATGGCTCTTTAGCTGGCGCATTCCTCACCCAATTGGGAATACAGTGCGCCTGACATTGCGCCTTCGATCTTGATATTTTGGGACTCATGTCTAGTCGATTACCATAACAAAAACGGTTCGTAGTGCGGACTTTAGTCCAATGGCACTGAAAAAGTGAGCAAAAAAAAATCTGTAAGACAATATATATAGATCATTGCCTTACAAACCAAAATATCTCTCTCCATTATGGCAAATCGTGCGTCCATTCTCAAACAACAATTTTTACAGAGCATCGCCTTACCCTGGGAGCAGCTTCTACCAGACTCTAAAGTCCAGGAGCTTCTAGCGAACGAGAACATTACCTACTACAACAGCATCTACACACCGATAGTCACCTTGTGGGCGATGATATCCCAGGTACTCGATCCCGACAAAAGTTTGAGTCAAGCTGTGAAGCGGATGAGTACGTGGCTAAGTGCGGCCTGAGCGGCGTCTCCTTCTTTTGACACCGGGGCCTAAAGTAAAGCTCGCCAACTACTACCAGAAAGACTCGTCCAAGAGTTAGTACCGTTCGTGGCTTCCGAGCTAGAAAAGCTAGTTCCCACAGAATAACAATGGTGTGGACGACGGGTGCGGGTATTAGACGGAACCACCGTGTTGATGAGCGATACTGCTGCAAATCAAGCCGAGTATCCGCAACCGGGACAATCAAAAACTTGGGTGTGGATTTCCCATCGCTAAAATGGTGGTACTCTTTTCACTGCTAACAGGGGCTGTGGTATCCCCTGGTATTGCTTCCTTGGCGACCAGTGAGATTGTGATCAGCCGTTTGCTTTATGCAAATTTACTCCCTGATGATGTGATATTGGCAGATCAAGCTTACGGCAATTATCTCGATTTAGTTTTGGTAAAACAGCAAGGAGCAGATGCTGTTTTTCGTAAAAATCGTGCACGCGAGACGGACTTTCGACGGGGAAAAAAGTTGGGAATTGGCGACCATAAAGTGGCATGGAATAAACCGAATCAGTGTCCCAAACACATGAGTAGTGAAGAATTTGAGGCATTGCCGTCTAGTTTCATCGTCCGGGAAGTATGAAGAGCGAATTAAACGCCGCGGCTTCCGAGCTGATCGTATCATTGTAGTCACAACATTGGTGGATGCCAAACGATACACTGTTGAAAAGTTGACTTTTTTATATGGACTTCGTTGGTCGGCAGCAGAAGTCAATTTACGCCCAGAGTAAAACCACGTTAAAAATGGAGATGTTAACAGCTAAAACTCCGGTGATGGTGAGAAAGGAAATTTGGACATATTTACTGGCTTACACTTTATTACGTACAATTATGTGGCAGGCAGTCTCCAAGTCAGAGCTTACGGTTTTTCAGCTCTCATTCCAATCGACTCGCCAGCAGTTTAATCAGTTTTTAACGCTGCTGGCAACTACAGTCAAACGCCAACAGCGACAATGGCATCAATTACTGTTGGAACAGGTGGCAACTAATTTACTCACGATTCGACCTGAGCGTTCTGAACAAGCGAGTTTTGAAACGCAGACCGAAACCGTATCCTCGAATGCAGGAACCTCGCTCTGTCTTGAAAGCTAAACTGAGGGCGTGATTAAGACTTTTTCAGTGCCATTGGACTAAAGTCCGAACGATCGAACCAACTTTAAAATTAACGACTATCGGGTTCGATCGTTCGGACTTCAGTCCTTCTTAAATGCGGACTAAAGTCCGAACGATCGAACCAACTTAATTTACCGATAACGAGCTAATTTGTGCTATTATAGATAATGACTTAATTTTATAAGGTTGACTTTTTATGAGTATTATGATTACGATAGATGCCGATCGCATAAACAGCTTAGATTTATCCCCAGTGCGGACTGTGATTGAACAGTGGCTGCAAGCTGGGACGATCGCCCAAAACGAACAGCAGCTACAATTTGAAATTGAGTATCCGCGCGAAGAATTAGATCCGCGAGAAATCTCGGAACTTCCAGAAGTGCGGCTGTGGTTTATTCGCTTGGATGCTTGTTATCCGTGGCTCCCATTTTTGCTAGATTGGAAAGTCGGAGAATTAGCCCGCTATTCCGCAATGTTGGTTCCGCACCAATTCCACCGCAGTGAAGGAATTCAGTATAATCCTGAAG
>PVWI01000282.1 GCA_003003725.1 filamentous cyanobacterium Phorm 6
AACTTTCGTTGCATCTGTTGAAAAAATTCTGAAAGAATTTGGAGAAAACTATGTAATTAATTTTGTCTAGCTACTTAGCCAACCCAGCCAACAGCAGCGACAATTTGCAGCACAAACGGAACCACCAGGACGCTGCGGAGACGGAATTTGCCCCTGCTGGGGGCGATCGCGCGTTTTTGAGAAACCATTGTTAAAATCAATTCTAGCGGGCTGTTGGCCTTGCCTCAGCATTGTCAGCAAAAGACAAACTGTGATATTTTTAGCAGCTAAAATTATATCAAATCAGCCACAAAATCTCTACTTTCTGCTGGGCCACTCTGCGGTTATAATTAGAAATTAATTGCTCGCCAACTATGCAAATTACTGAATCCCTCCACGCCGCCTTAGTTATCTCCAATCTAGAAAGATCAGAACAATTTTACAGCCGAGTTTTAGGACTAGAAAAAGTAGACAGAAAATTAAAAAATCCCGGTATTTGGTATCAAATAGGTAGTTTTCAAGTTCACCTAATTCTAGCTGAGGCGATCGCACCAGATGCCACTGATTCGGAAAAATTGGGTCGTAATCGACACTTAGCGTTTGCTGTGGCTAACTTAGACGCAGCCAAGGAGCGATTAATTGCCCACAACTGCCCGGTACAAATGAGCGCGTCAGGTCGATCGGCATTATTTACCCAAGATCCCGACGGTAACATCATCGAACTCAGCGAGTAACAGATGAAAATCATCGCCTATTCATACAGCGAACCGCTGCTAGAATCCACGCCAGCAGCCGAAATTTGGGGTCAAGAGGTCGATCGAATATATCAAGACTTAGGAGGGCGACAACAACTCCAGCAACTGCTAAAAGACTGCCAAACAGAACCAGTTAAATACCTGTTAATTCAGCGCCTTGAAGAACTCGGCGACACAGTACAGCAAGTGTGCACCCACCTAGAACAACTAGAAACCCTCGGCATCCAACTAATTGTCACAGACGAAAAACAAACAGAAAACAGAGCCAACTTACTGCAAATCCTCGCAGAACTCCAGCGCAGCCAGCACAGCCGCAGCATTCGCAAAGGACACGCCCGCAACCGCATCAAATCCCTTCCCCCACCAGGAAAAGCCCCCTACGGCTACCGGCGCGGCAAAGAACGTTACACGATCGATAAAACCGCCTCCCCCGCCGTCAAAGACTTTTTTGAACACTTCCTCATCTACGGTTCCTTGCGCGGTTCCGTGCGCCATTTAGCCAAGAAATACAACAAAAAAATCTCCGTCAGCACAGGCCGTCGCTGGCTGACAAATCCCGCCTACCGAGGCGATTTGGAATATCAAAACGGCCAAGTAATTTCTAACACCCACGCCCCGATTATTTCCAGAGAAGAAGCCGCCCAAATAGACCGCTTGCTGCGCCGCAACCGCCGCCTTTCTCCCCGCAGCGCCAGTGCCCCGCGTTCCCTCGCAGGCTTAGCAATTTGTGCGGAATGCAAGTCACCGATGACAGTTGCCAAAGTCACCTCCTACCGCAAAAAAGATAAAGAATACCTTTATTTGCGGCCAATTAACTGCCTGTCCGAGCCTAAATGCAGCGGCATTTCCTACGACGAAGTATTGCAATTAACCATAGCCGGAATTTGTCGGGATTTGCCCGCTGCTGTCGCCGCGCTGCAAATGCCGGAAATGAATGGAATTAAAACAGGAACTGTCAGGGCGATCGCCTCGAAACAAGAAATCATAGATAAACTTCCCGCGCTGATTGAAAGCGGCATTTTTGACACAGAAACAGCCGAATTGAGAGCCTACAAAATCCGCACCGAAATTGCCGAACTGCAAAGCAAATTAGCGCAACTGCCGCCAGTGAATTTGCGAGAAACAGCGCAAACGGTTTCTCTTCCCCAATTTTGGCTGGACTTGTCGGAATCGGAACGCAGGTTCTATTTTCGAGAGTTTATCGATCGCATTGAGATAGTCCGGGAAAATACAAATTGGAAACTGCAAATAATCTTCATTTTTTAAGCAACAGTTGACGCTTAACAGTTAACAGTCAACAGTCAACAGTCAACAGTCACCTGACAGTGCAACCGGAATTGATATCATCTAACATTTTTAGCCTTTAGCCAATAGGTGATCATGTCTCCTTTACCTTTAACCGCGATCGCGCCTCTTTCCTCAAATAAATAGCGATCTTTTAACTGCTCATAAATATCAGTAGTAACTTGAATATATCCCGGTAATCCTTGAGATTCCATCCGAGCAGCAACATTAACAGTATCTCCCCACAAGTCATAGGTGAATTTTTTAGTGCCAATTACGCCAGCAACTACTGGGCCTGTATTAATGCCAATCCGAATTTGGAAGGATTCGCCCGTGTCAGTTTTAAAATGTGCGATCGCTTCGAGCATATCCAACGCCATATTTGCGATCGCCTCTACATGATCTGCCCTCGGCACCGGCAACCCCCCTGCTACCATATAAGCATCCCCACTCGTTTTAATTTTCTCCAAATCGTGTTTTTCAGTTAGTTGGTCAAACTTTGAAAAAATCTCGTTTAGTAAATTCACCAATTCCAGAGGTGAAATTCTAGCAGCCAGAGAAGTAAAATCAACAAGATCGGCAAATAAAACTGTTGCTGAGTCAAACCTCTCAGCAGCACCACAGTCGCCCTTTTTCAAATTTTCAATAATCGCTGCTGGTAAAATATTTAGCAATAAATTGTCCGACTTTTTTTGAGAAAGCCGTAAAGCTAGCTCCACCCCCTGCCGATCTTTAATTTCGTTTTGCAAACGTTCGACAAGTTCTTCTAATTGCTGCGTTTGCTCTTGAAGTTGCTTTTGCTGACTTTGAATTGTTAACTGATTTGCCACTCGTGCCAATACTTCTTTAGCTTGAAAAGGTTTAGTAATATAGTCAACAGCTCCCACATCAAAAGCTTTCACCTTATCTAAAACGTCATCTAAGGCGCTTAAAAAAATCACGGGAATCGAACTGGTTTTTGGTGAAGCTTTCAACTGTGCACACACCTCATATCCATTCATCTCAGGCATCATTACGTCCAGCAGAATTAGAGTCGGCGGAAACTCCAGCACTGTAGCGATCGCCCTTTGTCCGTTCAGCGCTTTACGAACCTGATACCCTTGTTCGGTCAAGATTGTAGATAAAAGCCGCACGTTATCTGGGGTATCATCAACTATTAGAATGCTGGCGGGAATTGTAGGACATTGATTGCTGTTCATGGGAACACAGTATTTTTACTAGATAAAAGATATTAACCCTGACGTGCCGTAACTGCCGATTTCGCTAGCTCTATAATATCGTCAAATAGGAAATTATGCGCTAAAGTAGTTAAATTTTGTGAGGCAGAAGCAAATTCTCTAGGCATTTCCTCAATCAACTGAATAATTTTATCGTCGCAACATTCCTGAGCAGCCTTAGATATCTTCGCCACCCACTCAATAGGCATTTGACCGAGTAGTGATTCTACAGATAGATTGCTGGAAACTCCGCTAATTTCGCTTTCCTTTTCTAGTGTTGTATCGACTGGTTCCTCGTAAACGTAGCGGATTCCTAAAATCTCTTCCATTTTAGCAAATAATATCTTTGCCTCGAAGGGTTTAGCCATAAAATCATCACAGCCTGCTGCTAAAATACTTTTTCGTTCCTCTTCAAAAGCGCTAGCAGTGAGAGCAATAATCACGGTTGTTTTTCCGAGAGGATGAGCTTTAATTTGTTTTGTGGCTTCGTAGCCATCCATCACCGGCATCCGCATATCCATCCAGATCAGTTGCGGCTGCCAATCCTCCCATACAGCAATAGCTTCTTGACCATTTTTAGCTTCTCGGACAAGTAAGCCGATGGACGACAATAATCTTACTAAGACTAGGCGGTTATCTGCGCGATCGTCAACCACCAAAATCCGGTATTCTGGTTGATTCGGTGCTAAACCAATTACTTTTTTATGCGGTTGAAGCATTTTAACATCGGTAGGATCGGCAAGGCTGATTTGAATATCAAATGCAAACTTACTTCCCAAACCAGGCGTACTGCTGACAGTAATATCTCCTCCCATCATATGTACAAATTTGCGGCTAATTGGTAAACCTAATCCAGTCCCCTGTTGAGATTTTTGACCTGTTTTTGTTTGCTCAAAGGGTTCAAATAACTTATTCATCTCTTCTGGGGCAATGCCAAGCCCAGTATCTTCAATTTCAAAATGAAGGCCTAAAAATTCCGAGTTTTGTAACAATTCCGGGCGAATAGAATTCGCGCCTACACAATCAAAGCCCGCCTGCGCGGACTGATTAGAACCCGCCCAGGCGGGTTTTGTTTGTATAGTCGCGGTTTCAACCGCCCAGATTTCTTGTGTGTCAGAAAACTCTAGGGTTTCACCTCCCAAACTTTCTTCTACCTTCTTTTTCACTCGCAAGGTAACGCTACCCGTCTCGGTAAACTTGATCGCATTTCCTACAAGATTAATCAAAATTTGCCGCAATTTACCTTCATCTCCACTAACAAAGTGTGGTACACCCTCACCCACTTCAAGATTTAGCTGCAATTTCTTAGATTTAGCTTTTAATCGAAACATTTCTTCTAAGGTTTTTAGCAAGCGCATTAAATTAAAACTGCTTTCATTAAGCTGACTTCGGCCAGCTTCTATTTTGGACATTTCCAAAATGTCATTGATTAGCGAAAGCAAGTGTTCGCCAGCGCGATTAATAATTTCTAGGTGCTGCTGCTGTTGATTGTTGAGAGATGAATCGCGCACCATCACCTGACTAAATCCGAGAATTGCATTCAGGGGAGTCCGCAATTCATGGCTCATAGAAGAAAGGAATTCGCTTTTGGCGCGGTTAGCTGTATCAGCAGCTACGACAGCTTTTTGTAATGCTGTTTCTGCTAATTTGCGTTCCGCAATTTCTGTTTTGGCTTGTTCAAAAAGAGTGGATTGCTGGATGGCAATTGTTAGCTGCACGGAAATTTGCTTGAGAGATTCTATCTCAGAAGAGTTCCAATGCCTTTGACTGCGGCAGTGATGAGCAATGAGTAGCCCCCACAATTTTTCACCTTGCAAAAGGGGAAGCACGAGGTTAGCTTTAATTTCAAACTGGCTCAGTAAATTAATGTGGCACTCTGAAATACCTGCCGTATAAATATTGTCGATCGCGCGAATGTGTCCCTGCTCGTAAACAGAGACGTAGCCTTCTCGAAAGCAACTATCGTTAATATCAATTCCCAAAATCGGCATCGTACCGACTGCTACCGACTCGACGGCTACAAATCCACTCCAATCGGGATTAAAGCGATAAATAACTGTCCTGTCTGTGGACAAAAACTGCCGCACTTCTTCCACAGCCATTGTCAGCACTTCTTCTAAGTTAAGAGAGGAACGAATTCGCTCTTGAATGGAATTCACGAGCCGCTCCCTTTTTACTTGTTGCTGCAAAGCTGCTTCCGCCTGTTTGCGAGCAGTAATATCTACTCCATAACCAACACACTCCACAGGTATGCTAGCAGAATTTTTGACCAACTTAACCTCATCGTATATCCAGCGATAACTACCGTCTTTGTGCGGTTTGCGGTATTCGTAGGAAATTGATTCTTTTTCCAATATCTGATCGAATGCAGTATCTACAATTTCTCGATCTTTGGGGTGAATGAGGCTATGCCAATCAAGGGAACCATTAATAAATTCTTGCGCTTCGTAACCAATCATTGAAACAATGTTTTCGCTGATAAAAGTTACCTCATGGTTTCCGCCTAATTTGCAGCTAAAAATTACGCCAGGAGTGGTCGCCAGCAAATATTGCAAGCGTTCGGTGACAGAGCGCAAGTTTAACTCAGCTTGTTTGCGATCGCGAGCTTCCATTGCTAAAGCTGCGATCTGCGCCACATAGCTAGCAAAGCTTTGTTCGTCGAGCGTCCAATTCCTGGTCGTTCCCTGATGTTCTAAACAAATTACACCCGCAATTTGCCCTTTATGGGTAATAGGAACATCTAGCATCGACGAGATGTTTAAAGGCATCAAATAAGATTCGCTAAATTCTAGGGTGCGCGGATCGGTTTTGGCATCAACCGCTGCGAGTACCTGTTCTGTATTCAAAGCTTGGAAATAGCTAGGATAGTCAGCCACTTTCAGTTCTGCACCGGCGCTGTGTTGATTGGGAGTCAGTTCGTAAAGATCGGCACAGCACATTGCGGATTTATCTTCCTGATAAAACCAAATACTTGCCCGATCGACATTCAGGGTACGAGTTGCCATTTGCGTAATCTCTCTCAACGCCTCGCCGATATTTCCATCGTAGATACTAGAATTTTTTGCTAATTCGAGCAAACCATTTTGTTGTTCTGTTAACCTAGTTTCTCGTTGTTCGCGCAAAGCGGATTCAGAGGCTATTTTTTCTTTTATTTCTGCTTCTAAATAACCCTTAATTTTTCTCAACTCTGCGGTGCGTTCTTGAACTTTAATTTCTAAGTCATCATAAGCGTGGCGCAACGCTAATTCTGCATCTTCACGCACGGCTATTTCCTGCAGCAATTTAATATTAATTGCTTCTAATTCTTGGGGAGTTTTTAATGATAAAAACTGGGGTAAGACCGTTACCATCGAGGCGGCTGTGTAACAGGAAACCAGTGCAGTAATTCCTTTCTCAATCCCCGACAGCCAATAAGCGGAATGCCACAGCGTCCAAATTTCTAGCAAGTGACCCGTGCCGCAGAGAATAATAAATGCACCAAATAAAGCAAATATTCCTAAAAAAGGAACATCGCGCCGCTTCAAGATAAAATAAATTAGCATCGCCGGAATTGAATAGTAGGCGATCGCAATTAAAAAGTCCCCAGTTATGTGTAGCCACACTAAAGGCGTTTGCCAAAGATAGCAATGACCGTGCGGCATATACTGACTTGGCGAAAAGATATTTTTGAGTATTTCCCACATAATATTTGTTATTGCCGGATAATATGGATTTGATGATGCCTAAGTTAGGCCAAAAAATAAACGAAAGCGAAAGTTGTAGCTGGATTCAGCATTATTTATTAACGCCTCAGCCCAGCTTGTTCATCACAGCTTGCTTTTGCACTAGGTGCCGATCGCCCAATTGCGATCGCAAAGGAATTTCAATAATAAACTCAGTACCTCTCCCAACCTCGGAAGTGCAGCGCAAATAACCTTCATGGGTTTGAATAATCTGATAAGAAATCGCCAAACCTAGCCCAGTACCATAACCGATAGGTTTCGTTGTATAAAATGGATCGTAAATTTTAGCGATCGTCTCAGCATCTATGCCAGTGCCATTATCAGCAATGTGAATCTGCACCCACTTGCCATCAACTAAAAGCGTGCGGATGCGAATTTTTAGCAGTGGGCAATGGGCGTTTTGTAAGTAGTCCTGAAAATTCTTGTCCCAATAGGCTTTGGTCGAACCTCCCTGCGCCACCATCTGTTCTAAAGCCTCAATAGCATTAGAAAAAATGTTCATAAATACTTGGTTAAGCTGTCCAGCGTAGCATTCCAATCCTGGCAAATCTCCATACTCTTTAATCACTTGGATAGGCGGGCGGTTTGGTTGTTCTTTCAACCGGTGCTGCAAAATCATTAAAGTGCTATCGAGTCCTTCATGGATATTTACCTTTTTCATCTCGGCTTCGTCTAACCCGGAAAAAGTGCGTAAAGATTTAACAATTTCCCTAATTCGCTCTGCTCCAATTTTGATCGACCCAAAAAGTTTTCGCAGGTCTTTTAAAATAAAATCGAGTTCTATAGTGTAAATCTTGTCGGCAATTTCCGGCGCAGGAGTGGGGTAATAAACTTGATAAGCCTTAATCAATGCCAAAATATCTTTAATGTATTCCTCCGCCGGAATCAGATTGCCATAAATGAAGTTAACAGGGTTATTGATTTCGTGAGCAACGCCAGCTACCATTTGCCCCAAAGAGGACATTTTTTCAGTTTGCACGAGTTGAGTTTGAGCGCCTTTGAGTTGTTGCAGAGTTTCCTCTAGCTGCTGAGTTTGTTCTAACAGTTTAGCTTCCGAATGCCGCAATAAATTTTCAGCCAAAGAGCGATCGCGTCCTGTAGCAAAAGTTCATTGGTTGATTCTAAAGCCAGCGTCCTCTCCAGAACCCGTTTTTCCAGTTCCAGCATTAATTCTGAGAGTGCTTCTTGAGCTTGTTTGCGATCGGCAATCTCACTTTGTAGAGCCAAATTTGCAGTCGCCAATTGAGCGGGACTGGGGATAGCCAAGATTTTTGGGATTAGTTCAACCAGCACTGCTGCTGTACATAGCGAAATCAGCGCCGTAATCCCTTTAAGAAAGCCAGATAACCAATAATTAGGAT
>PVWI01000283.1 GCA_003003725.1 filamentous cyanobacterium Phorm 6
CGATTAAGTTGTCCGCACGTACGGAACCGGTGGCGACGCCGCCCATTGCTTGAAAGTCTCTCTCTGCTGCTTGGAGTTTTTTCTTAGCAGTTTCTCCGGCTAGTGTTTCGGCGGGAATTTGATTTAGTTGGTCGATCGCACTTTGCCAATTTATGCTAGCTTTTTGTCTATCAGCGGCATTTTTTGCTTGCTGATACTCTTGTTTGGCGCTGACGAGACTTTGTTCAACTTGACTTAGCTGAGTAAAAGCATTTTTTTGTTGGAAAATCTGAGCATCCATCCGCCCGATATTTTTGCGGGCTGCTTGAAATTCATCGAATGTAAAGCGCCAAGTGCAGCCAGCAAAAGAGCAATAAGTTTTTGGATAGTAACCGAGGAACCAAACCGGCAAAGCATCGAGGTGTTTTTGAGCTTGTTTTGATTTAATTTCGCCTAAGTCGAAATCAGCCGCAGCCGTAGCTTTATTGATCAGTTGATCGGATTGTTCCACAAGGGCGATCGCCTGTCGGTAATTATAATCCATACTAATAAAACTCGGCATCAACAATACCGGCATTGTCTTCGCCACGGGCCAGCGAATCATCGGGGAAGGCAGGTTAATCAGCCAAATTATCCCCGCTGCACCGCCCAGCAAACCGCCAGCCAAGATGATTTTATCGAACAATCCGGACGCGCGGTTGGCTTTGACAGCAGCTTTGAGAGCTTCTTCGCTGAAATTGGGAAATTCGTCTTTGAAGGTATCGCGGATTTCGTCTCTGGATGCGAAAGTGCCGTTTTGCGATCGCAACTTCTCCAACCGCTTGATTACCATACTCCGGTACACATTACCAGCTACACCATCAGCCGTCGCACATTTGTCAACTTCGGCCCGCAAAATGTCAAAAGCTCGATTGGTAAGACGCACCATAAAACTCACCTATTCCCTTTTAATTATTCTACAGGTTGTTCGCAGAGATAATTGTTAAAATATATAAAGACCACATCAAACATCCGAATTTAAGTTCATGCCAACTGCTTTAATCACCGGTGCTTCTGGCGGAATAGGTGCAGCCTTTGCCGTCGAATTAGCCCAACGTCAGCACAATCTAATCTTGGTAGCTCGTTCCGAAGCCAAATTGCAGCAGCTAGCTGCTCAACTGCAACAGGAATTCAATATTTTAGTCGAAATTATCGTTCAAGATTTGACTGCGCCAGGAGCCACAACTGCTGTATTTGATGCGGTTGTTCAAAAATGTTGGACGGTTGATTTGTTGGTGAACAACGCGGGTTTTGGCGATTACGGTGCTTTTGCCGATCGCCCGCTGGCCAAACAAGTAGAAATTCTGCAACTAAATATTGTAGCATTAGTAGAGCTGTCGCACTTATTTTTGTTGGGAATGCGGCAGAGAAAATCGGGAAGTATCATCAATGTTGCTTCTATTGCAGCCTTTCAACCGATGCCGTACTTATCAATTTATGCCGCAAGTAAAGCCTTTGTACTCAGTTTCAGCGAGGCACTTTGGGCAGAAAACAAAGATTTAGGAGTTCGCGTTTTAGCAGTTTGTCCGGGCCCTACAGAATCGGACTTTTTTAAAGCAGCGGAATTCCCCGAAGGTGAAGTAGTGCGAGATGCACTCAAAGCTTTAGAGAAAAATGAGTCTAATGTCGTGACTGGCGGATTCCTCAATCAAATAATCGTAAATATGCCTCGATTGATGCCGCGAGAACTTTTGGTGAATTCGATAGCAAAGGTATTTATGGGTAAAGGGTAGAGTGGCGAGAAACCGGGTTTTTCTCGAAATAATTCGTTGTCGCCTTAAATTTCGTAAAAAACCCGGTTTCTTTGAACTTGGGCGCGGCGGCCAAAATTACAAATATCGAGTTAACTGCACTCGATAGCGTTCTTTTTTAGTTACCATTACTTCCCCAATTTCCAATCTCCCCTTGCCGCTAACAGCGATCAAATCTCCAGATTTAACGTGATAACTAGATTGGGTGATGTCTTTCCAGTTAACTCTCACATCGCCTCTGTCAATAAATTCAACCATTTTGCTGCGAGACATGGCAAATCCGGCCGAAGCAACAGCATCCAATCTCATCGATGCTTCAACGGTTGTCATTTCTTTCTTTTTGGGTTCTCTAATTTTGAGTTCGCTCAACTCAATGCGCCGAGTTTTTACTGGAACCGATCGCACTTGCTGCAAACTCATCTCCAAATACTCTACCATCTCAGGTATCACAATGGCTTGCGCGCCGCGTTCGCCCAACACAATCACATCACCCGTTTTCTCGCGGACAATTCCGGTACCCAACATCGCCCCCAAAAAGTCGCGATGACTGGCGGTATCGAACAAGAAATTGCCAGCGATTTCGATTGCAGCCATGTCAACACTAGCAGAGTCGATCGCAATCTCCGATCGGGCGATCGCAATTCTCTGTCTTTCCCCTTGTGGATAGCCGCCCCAAGCCACTAACTCCACATCGCTCAAACGCTTAAATACAACCTTAGCTTCCGCCAACTCAGGAGGCGACATAAAATCAGTCAGAGTAACTTCCCAAGTTTTGATAGCTTGTTCGGCGCAATCTATTACTCGCGCCACGCATTCGCGATTTTCAATACCTTTTAACAGTTCTTCTCTTTGCAAATTTGCCATAATTAATATTTGTTATTTGTTACTGGTTATTTGTTACTGGTTATTTGTTACTGGTTATTTGTTACTGGTTATTTGTTACTCGTTACTCATGATTAACAGTCAACAGTCAACTGTTAACTGTTAACTGTTAACAGTCAACAGTCAACAAATAACTATGTCTCTGTATAACCTTGGATATTTTCCGGTTCAAACTGCTGCAAAATATTCGCAGCTTTCCCCGTCAAATCATCAGAACCCTTAACCGCAATCAAAAATTTACCAGCATTCAAACGATTACGATACGGCAAAGCATCACCGCTACCAAAAGCCATACCGCCAGCGCCTCCGACAAACACGCTACCCATCGTAGCGGCGATCGCACCGAGCAATCCACCGATCGCATGATCGCCATATTCCCCTGCCCAGGCAAAAGTCCTTAACTCAGTCATCAGACTGAAAGTAACACCAGCAATAAACCCAAAAGGGATGAGCCAAACAGCCATCATTTTAGCTTGTTTCTTCGCTTGCTGATTCGGGTCAATCAACCCAAATTCATCAGCAGTTTTGTAGCCACGGCCCAAAATACTTACCTGTTTCATCGGTAAGCCTTCTTTTTCCAGAGCACAATAAGCAGCTTCGGCTTGCATTCGATCGGGCAGTACGGCAATAAGATAATTCATGAAAAGCAATTCCTGATAGTTCGGCTGAGATACCTAAACTAAATTATAACTCGAAAAGACTTACTAGATAAGCAGTTCGGGGATTTTCAGACAGTTCGAGAGCCCGATCGACCCTAAACCTAAAATATTTCCCGCAAAAACGACTGAAATTGACCAAATGCAGATACAATTCAAACTGCACAAAGACCAGCTTAAGCTGAGCTGTTAGATACTGCTCCAGGTTTAAGTCTCAACTTTGAGCTCGCCAATGCTCAACTCTATTTTTACTGATTCCACTCAATTGCTTACTATGCCTAAAGTTCTAGTATCCGATCCGATCGACCAAGCCGGAATTGATATCCTCTCCCAAGTCGCTCAAGTTGATGTCAACACAGGTTTGTCAGCAGCAGAACTGGTACGAATTATTCCAGATTACGACGCTTTAATGATCCGTTCTGGCACCCAAGTTACCAAAGAAATCATTGAAGCCGGCAACTTACTCAAAATCATCGGCCGCGCCGGAGTCGGCGTAGACAACGTAGATGTACCCGCCGCCACCCGCAAAGGAATTGTAGTCGTCAATTCCCCCGAAGGTAACACGATCGCCGCCGCCGAACACGCGATCGCCATGATGCTCTCTATGTCGCGACACATCCCAGAAGCCAACGCATCCGTCAAAAGTGGTAAATGGGAACGCAATCGCTTCCTCGGCGTAGAAGTTTACAAAAAAACCCTCGGTATCGTCGGCTTAGGCAAAATCGGCTCCCACTTCGCAGCCGCAGCCAAAGCAATGGGCATGAAACTCCTAGCCTACGATCCATTCATTTCTGCCGAAAGAGCCGAACAGTTGGGCTGTCGCTTAGTAGAACTCGAACTGCTGATGCGCGAATCCGATTACATCACGCTGCACATCCCCAAAACCCCCGAAACCCTGCACCTAATCAACGCTGAGGTGCTGTCGAAGATGAAGCCCACGGCCCGCATCATTAACTGCGCCAGAGGTGGCATCATAGATGAAGCAGCCCTAGCAGATGCCATAAAAGAAGGGAAGATTGCCGGCGCTGCGATCGACGTTTACGAAAACGAACCGCTGCAAGCCGATTCCCCTCTACTGACTGTCGGCCAAAACATTGTGCTGACACCTCACTTAGGAGCATCCACCGCCGAAGCTCAGGTGAATGTGGCGATCGACGTTGCCGAACAAATTCGTGATGTACTGTTAGGATTGCCGGCGCGATCGGCGGTTAACATACCAGGAATTTATCCAGACTCGATCGAAAAACTCAAACCCTACCTCCAACTAGCCGAAACCCTAGGCAACCTCGTCAGCCAACTAGCCGGAGGCCGAGTCGATTACCTCAACGTCCAACTCCAAGGCGAATTGGCAACCAACCAAAGCCAGCCCGTAGTCGTCGCCTCTCTCAAAGGCCTACTTTCCCAAGCCTTGCGAGAGCGCGTTAACTACGTCAACGCCAGCATCGAAGCCAAAGAACGTGGAATTCGCGTCGTTGAAACCCGAGACGCTTCTATTCGCGACTACACAGGCTCCCTGCGCCTCTCGGCCAAGGGAACCCTCGGCGAACACACCGTGACAGGTGCCGTGCTTGGCGACAACGAAATTCGGATTACCAGCGTTGACGATTTCCCAGTCAACGTTGCCCCCACTCACCATATGTTATTTACCTTGCACCGCGATATGCCGGGAATTATTGGCAGAATTGGTTCCCAGTTGGGCAGTTTTAATGTCAATATTGCCAGTATGCAAGTAGGTCGTAAAATCGTGCGCGGTGACGCGGTGATGGTTCTGAGCCTGGATGATCCTTTACCAGAGGGAATTTTGGCGGAAATTATCAAAGTTCCAGGGATTCGAGACGCTTACACGGTGAATCTTTGAGGAATTTTAGGTTTTAGATTTTGTATTGGGGGACTGAGCCCGCCCTCTCCCAGGCTAAAATCTAAAATCTAAAATCGTTGATGACCCCTTACCAGAGGGAATTTTGGCGGAAATAATCAAAGTTCCAGGGATTCGGGACGCTTACACGGTAAATCTTTGAGGGATTTTAGGTTTTAGATTTTGGATGCAAGGACTGATAATTGGTAATGGGTAATTAGTCATTGATAATTGGCAAGACAACTGGGAATTTTTCGATTAATCAATCCTCATTCTTCACTCCCATTTCCCAGCCGACGGTTCCCGCGCGCGCCAATCTAAAATCTAAAATCTAAAATCTAAAATCTAAACAAATGGCACATAGCTGGTGGGAAATTAGAATTATTTGCGATCCAGCGCTGGAAGATATCATCTTTTGGCGTCTGGAACGGTTTAACTGTCAGGGAAGTGCTACTGAACTCAAAAGCAATTCCTGCCTAATGTCGGCTTATTTGCCCGAAGAAAAGGCAAACTTACTGGATTTGGCGGCCCTGTCGTTGTGGCTGCGCCAAGATGCCCTGTGCGCGGGTTTACCTTTACCAACTATGCAGTGGGATTTAATTGAAGAGGAGGACTGGGGCACCACTTGGAAGCAGCATTGGCAGCCTCAAGAAGTGGGCGATCGCTTTTTAATTAATCCGGCTTGGTTGCCGCCACCGACTGATACCGATCGCCTCATTTTGCGTTTAGATCCCGGTGTCGCTTTCGGTACTGGTGCTCACGCTACGACTCAACTTTGTCTGGAATCTTTGGAAATGCGTCTCGGTTTTGATGACAAAGAGTGCATAGTTGCGGATATTGGCTGCGGATCGGGTATTTTGTCGATCGGCGCAGTGTTGTTGGGTGCCACAAAAGTTTATGCTTTGGATACAGATCCTTTGGCAGTGCGATCGACCATTAGCAACCGACAACTCAACCGCGTTAACCCACAGCAGTTGGTTTCAGAGCTCGGAAGTATCGATCGGCTCAAAGAAATGATCGACGAGCCGATCGACGGTTTCATGTGCAACATTTTAGCAGAAGTAATCATCGATTTAATCCCACAATTCACTTCAATTAGCAAACCCACTACTTGGGCCGTACTCAGCGGCATTTTGCTCGATCAAGCCAAGCCAATTGCTGATACTCTCGAACAGCACGGCTGGATTGTAGCTACTTTGTGGAAGCGCCAAGATTGGTGTTGTTTTAACATTCGGCGAAGTTAATAATTGGAAATTGGTAAGGTTTGTAGTAAGGACTTTAGTCCTTCTTCAAGGAGAGAAATTATATTAAGTTTGTAGTAAGGACTTTAGTCCTTCTTCAGACCAGAAGAGAGGACTAAAGTCCTCACTACAAACTAATTCTATCGCTGTCGCTCGACAGCAGATGATATTAGAGAACGAAGGTAAAAAGACACAGATCCAATCAAGTAAAAACAATTCACCAAAATCAACAATCCTTTCCCAACATAAGAGTTGACCAAACCAAAGACATGATAACTTGACAGAAGCACTAACAACATTTCAACCAAAGAAACAATTGACCCGTAGTGATTCCGATCCCAATAAGAAAACGGACTGATAAAACGGTAATTACTGAACGGAAAAAAGTGCCTATGAGCATCATCATTATGTACAGGTAAATCTCCGAGAGAGTGCAGAATCATGCTCAAAAATAGAACTTGCACGCTTTGCCAGCCAAAGTAATAAGCAACTATCCAGCCGATCGCCGCCAGCGGAATCGAATGAAACAAAGCCACAATATTTTGCACAACAGGCTCATAATATGCTTGTGACCAGATTGTAGCTTCTGGCAGACGAGCAACGTATTTCGCCCAAAAGTAAAATAAAAATATCGGGATGTCTGGCAAGATTCCGCCCGTAACAATGAGCAAATTAAACTCAGAATGCTGAACTCTGCCGAGAATGGCTAAATTAATAATTGCGTGACTTGGTGTTTTCATGAGACAAAAATGCACAATTGGTTTGTAGTGAGGACTTTAGTCCGTCCGAAGAGGACTTGCATTCCCCACTACGAACCTTAGTACGAACCTACAAGTGAGGTTGCAGTCGTGAGATCAACTGCGCCGGTTGCAATACTCCCTCAATGCGATCGACCTCAGCACCATTTTTGAACAACACCAAAGTCGGTAAAGCATTAATGTGATACTGCGAAGCCAACTGTTCATACTTATCCGTGTCAATTTTGACAACCATCAGCCTGTCCTTCGTTTGGCCGCTGACTTCCTCCAAAATCGGTACCATCATTTGACAAGGCCCGCACCAAGTAGCGTAAAAATCTACCAACACGGGTAAATCGGAGCTCGATAGCAACTCCTCAAAGCTGTTGAACTGTTTTTGAACTGCCATAAGACAAAATAATTTTTTTGGTTCTGGCTCGATTTTAGTGCAAAATTCTGAGCGTAGATTACAAGGACACAATTATGGAACTACTGCCAGAAACATTTCAGAGATTGCAGGGTAAAGTTGCTGTCGTCACCGGTGCATCGCGGGGAATTGGTCGAGCCGTTGCTTTAGCCTTCGCCACAGAAGGCGCTAAAGTCGCCGTCAACTATGCCAGTTCGAGTGCTGCTGCTGATGAAGTGGTAGCAGAAATAGTCGCCGCTGGTGGCGAAGCTATAGCCCTTGCAGCAGATGTCTCTAAAACTGACCAAGTAGATTTACTCATCAGTAATGTCATGGAAAAATGGGGACGGATTGATATTTTGGTGAACAATGCGGGCATTACTCGCGATACTTTGCTGTTGCGGATGAAGTTGGAAGATTGGCAAGCTGTGATTGATTTGAATCTAACGGGCGTATTTTTGTGCACGAAAGCTGCGAGTAAAATCATGCTGAAACAGCGCAGCGGCCGAGTTATTAATATTGCTTCGGTGGCCGGACAAATGGGCAATCCCGGACAAGCTAATTACAGTGCGGCGAAAGCTGGGGTAATCGGATTTACCAAAACTGTGGCGAAGGAATTGTCTAGTCGTGGGATTACTGTGAATGCGGTTGCACCGGGTTTTATCACTACAGATATGACAAAAGATGTCAAGTCTGATGAGATTTTGAAATACATTCCGCTGGGGAGATATGGGG
>PVWI01000284.1 GCA_003003725.1 filamentous cyanobacterium Phorm 6
GGCTGTTGTGGCTGGATGCGCTCAATTGGGATGTGCCGAAATTCACGTTGTCGGGCGCAACGCCCAAAATTTAGCGGAATTTCAGCAGAGTTGGGTAAATTCTCCGATGCCGGTGCAAAATTTGCAGGTGCATAGTTGGGATAATTTGTCCATGTTAATTTCGCAGGCGGATTTGCTGGTGAATACGACTCCTGTGGGGATGCACCCGCACGGGGAAAAGTCGCCGGTTTCTGCTGCTGCGCTCGATCGAATTTCGGCAGGTGCGATCGTCTATGATCTAATTTATACCCCGAATCCTACTCAGTTTCTCAAAGATGCACAGCTTCGCGGGGCGCTAGCTATTGACGGACTCGAAATGCTAGTTCAACAAGGAGCAGCCGCCTTGAAAATTTGGCTGGATACAGAATCAGTCCCAGTTGATGTGATGCGCCAAGCCTTGCGGCAGCATTTAGGCTTAGATTAATGGGATTTTTCTCGCGGTAGGGAAACGGCAATGCCTTGTCCTCCCGGCCCTAATCCGATTTCTTTGGCGGTAGGGAAACGGCACTGCCGTGTCCGGCTCCGGGAGGACACGGCAGTGCCGTTTCCCTACAGATGTTGAAAATTTGATCGTGAATTCGCGCTAAGCTGGAAATTAAAATATACTTGCGCTGCAATTTATGAAATTTCGAGCTATCAGCCTTTTTTTTGCTACTTGTGCGATCGGAATTTTTAGTTTGGTATTCACTCCACCTGCTTGGGCTCTGACGCAGATTAAACTTTCCGATCTTTCTTATCACGAATGTCCGGCAGAAATGGCAGAAGGAACAGTCACCAGCGGCAGTTCTATGGAAGCTAACTGCTTTTTGATTACTGGGAAAGCTGAAAATAGTAGTGGCAAACCTGTTTTTGATGCTGATATTTTCGGACGTATTTATGATGCAGATGAAAATCCGGTGATGCAAAACCGGACTCGCTTGGGTTCTATCGAAGAAGTTCCTCCCGGAATTAGCGATTTTCAACTCAGAATTTCGGTGGCCGCCAATCAAAGAACACCTTTGAAGCTCAAGCAATTTAAAGCTACAGGTTTTACTGGCGTGGTTCGTCGCTAACGAATTGTAAATTTGAAATTAGACTTGAATTGCATAAATCTTTCATTGATAGGCAAACCGCAGATTTAATGCAGATGCAACGCAGATGCAACGCAGATGATTTCAAGAATTGAGAGCGAATGAACGCAATCTTGTCTAGTCATTCCAATCTAAAATCCAAAATCTAAAATCTCAAATCGATTAACTCCCCGGCTTTTCAACCAGGGAGTTCATCTAAAAATCTCAAATCTAAACTTTAGTTGCCAGCAGCTATGTCTACCAACAATTTACCCTTTTAGTTAAATTTCAGCTTTTTTAACTAAAAGGCTGTTTGCAAGCTGCTCAAAAGACCGATCAAGAATTCCGATCCGAACTGAAGTACAAAAAATGCAATCAGCGGTGAAAAGTCAATCCCTCCCAAGGGGGGAATAATCGATCGGAATAGATTCAGGTAAGGGTCTGTTAACTGACTTAAAATTGAAAAAGGAGGGTCGTACCAATTGATATTGGGGAACCAGCTTAACAGCACCCTAAAAATCATTAGGACTACATAGATTTGCAGAAATGTGGACAGCGTGGTTGCCAAAAGACCTATGGAATAACTCATATTTTCTGGTTGAAGTTTGAGTAAAGTTTACAGATGCTTTTACTTTGAGTTTAGCATAGGTGGATCGGAGGACAAGAGCGGGAGAGTGAGAGCATCCGACTGTTTAAGGGAGGGATCTCCGGCCCACCTCATCAGAATTTCATCAAACTTGACTGTGCTTCGGCAAAGGGCTCAATAACCGTAAAATCTAGATGCGCCTGAACTTAATCTAAAATCTTGAACTGATTTAGGAGTCTTGGACGATCCTCTGCGAGGGCTTCGCCAACGAACTTTTGCTATTATGTGCCTGCGCGTTCCCGTTTACGTCGCCCAGTTGCAGCCGCACGTCATCTATTGCCTGATTTAGCTGGGCAATTTTATCTTCTAAACTCAGCCTTGCTACTTCCATCCCTTCGTCTTCGAGGTGGCTGGCTTTCTGCTGGCGCATCTTTCTTACCTTGGCTTCAGAAGGTTCGCTCAGCATAGCTTCAGCGGCGCGCCGCGACAGCACTGCACCCAAAACCGCACCCACCAAGCCACCAACTGCGGCTCCTGCAATAAATCCGCCTGTAAAACCCTCTCGATTACTCATAGCTCAACTCAACTGCGCGATATTTCCTTGATTTGTTTATTCTGACACTCTCTGGAATCAGAAACAGGGAGAGTGTTAATTACCTGGTAAGGCGAGGATTCCGACTTCAGAGTTGAAGCGGATCATTTCCAAAGATCGATCGCCATACAGGTCTTCAATGTGCTCTATGCAGCAGTCGATCGCGAAATCGTTCAATTCAGCAGGCTCAACGCCGTACATATCCTGAAATACCTCCTCGTCTACCCGACAAAAGCGCGGTCGATCGGCATAAATTCCGCATTCTCGCGTTTCTTTGTCAAAATTGATACACCAACCGTCATCTCCTACTAGGCTCAAGTAGAGCCCTAATTCCTGTTCAGATAAATACTCGTCTAAGTCAGGGCGCTCTGTTGGTTCTAGGTAACAACAAGCACCGCACTGCTTTATGCAACGCCAAGTAGCCATAGTTCGATTTTAGATTTTAGATTTTAGATTTTAGATTGGCAACACTCCGACAACGGGCATTAATTCCCCGGTTCCCTGTGAATGGGAGGTCGATCGTTCTTTACATTTTGTTGAATTTTGTAAACTTCCTTAAAAAATAGGGCCGATCGCCCGGTAAAATCAGAAGCGGATTTTCTAATCAACAATCTAGACTTAATCAATACAGTAGGAGGACACATGGACTTTATAACCGATCTTTTCAGCGGCCTCGACGGTGTAAACTACCAACTCATTGTTCAAGTAGCTTTACTCGCAGCAGTCGTGCTTTCGGGCCCGATCGTGATTTTTCTGTTGGCAGCTAAAGGCGGCGACTTGTAATTATAGCACGTTGCGGGCGATCGAGCGTTGAGAGTTTTTAGCTTTAAATTATCCAAAATTCCCAAAGCTCGATCGCCAAATTCCCCTAAATTTCCCCGGCTTTCGCCAGTTGCCTTTTCAAATACCGAGGGCGTGTTTAGCAGTTTGAATCAAATTCTCAAAAAAAGGTAGAGATACATCAACTTCTCTAGCATCCTTGCGAGAGTTGCCTAACAAACCGATGTTTTGTCCGGGCGCAACAACCAGAACTTGTCCTTGAGAGTTGCGAATTCTCAATTCCTCGATCGACCCTACGGGAGATAAACTACAAGAATAAGCTCGATCGCAATAATCAAACTCTACTTTTCCGAACATGGGCGGCCTCGAACTAGCAGCACTTGCCGGCAAGCGGACACCCAACAATTCCAGCTCAACCGATGTCTTGCCATTAAAACTATTTTCCCGCAATCGGTAAGCAATATCAACCCGCCGAGGCAAAGGAAAATATTCCCCCCAACGCCAAGCAATCCCCTTCACACTAGCCGATACTTCTCCATCCTGAGTTGCAGTTAACTTAACATGACCTCCTTTGCCAACAATTTTTTGTTCAGTTATACAAACATTAGGAGTCCAAAATACAGGAGCCTTATTTTCAATCCCGCAAGGTTCTAGCGCATCAATTTGTCGGTAAAGGTCGAGATTAATCTCAGCCAAACTCGCTCGCACATCTACAGAAACCAGCGGCTTGAGGTGTTCCGGCTGCAAACATTGATTCGCAAAAACTGACAGTTGATGGCGAAATTGTTCGACATTCTGGGCCGGCATAGAAAAACCGCCAGCCGCTTTGTGTCCGCCAAATTTAGTTAATAAATCCGCGCAAAAATTCAGCCCGTCAAATACATTAAATTCAGGAATTCCCCTCGCCGAACCCCGGATAATATTAGCCTTTTCGCCACCCTCATCCTCAAAAGTACCGATAAAAACGGGTACGCCGTAACGTTCCAGCAACCGAGAAGCCACAATCCCAATCACTCCGTGATGCCAACCCGGCTGCACCACAACTAAGACCCGTTCTTGCTGCAAGTCGAGATCGCTTTTTTCGCACCAAGCAATGGCTTCCTGCTCAATTTCCTGACACAACTCCTGCCGGCGTTGATTGATTTGTTCGCACTGCATGGCGTTTTTGAGAGCCAATTCGCGATCGTCCGTCGTCAGCAACTCGATCACAATTTGAGGATCATCCAGCCGCCCCACAGCATTAATCCGCGGCCCCAGCCGAAAACCAATATCTTCAGGTTTTAACGTATTATTAGCTTGACTTTTTGAATTAAAAAGAGGTAAAGTTTCCGCACTTGCCGCCTGCACTCCAGCCACCTGAATCAAAGCCTGAATACCCGCCAATTGCGAATGAGGTAAAAGCCGCAAACCACGCTTTACCCAGCGGCGGTTAACTCCAGTCAAAGGCGCTAAATCCGCAATAGTTCCCAAAGTAAATAACTCCAGCAGCGGATTCACCAAGCCGCCAACTTTCTTCATATCCTGAGCCAAACAAATCGCCAAAACATAGGCAACCCCTACCCCAGCCAAACCGCGATAAGGTGAAGATTCCGCAATTAATTTTGGGTTAAGAATCGCATCAGCCGGCGGCAGTTTTGGCGGCAAATCATGGTGGTCTGTAATAATAACTTTAACACCGAGTTCTCGCGCTCTCGCCACCGGGCCGTAGGCTGCAATCCCATTGTCAACCGTGAGAATGAGAGCGACACCTTCGGCGTGAAATTCTTCTACAATGCGATCGTTAATCCCGTAACCTTCTCGCATCCGGCTGGGAATAGCATAATCCACCTTCGCGCCCAGAGCCCTGAGAGCTCGCAGCAACAAAGCCGTGCTCGTCATCCCGTCAGCATCGTAATCGCCGCAAATCGCAATTTTCTGCCCTCCCGAAATCACCTCCCGCAACAATTTGACACTCGCAGCCAAATCGGGAAACTCATCCATTGGCGCGGGCAAAACCAGAGATTCCGGTTCGATAAACCCTTGCACTTCTTCAACAGAATCGATGCCCCGGTTAATCAGTACCTGTGCCAGCAAAGACGACAAACCGATTTCTGCGGCAAACTGTTCGGCTTGCTGAGGTTGAGGCGAATAAATTTGCCACCGTTGGTTGGGCAATCGGGGAGAATTCGGGGGCAAAGATGTCGGTAGCTCTTGCACGGAAGCTGAGGTCTAAAGATACATAACCAATCTTACCGAATTAAGTGCATCAATCAATCAATTTTAGATTTTAGATTTTAGATTTTAGATTCTTCGACTTCGCTCAGAACAAGTTTTAGATTTTAGATCGATCCTAAAGATGAGTTTTGTGGGTAAAATCCAAAGGTTGTTTGTAGGAAAGCTTTTTTCGGAAGCTCTCACCGCACGCAAATAGGGATACCAGCGCCCGATAGAAGTCGTCAGGAGCCCCAAATTTTAGACCAAAGTTCCAACCCCCAGATTGCATCTGCCCTTGTCAATCGCCAATCGAAAATACTTTGGGCGCAGACGAGTGATTTAATTTTATGAGGAGAATTGCATGAATGTCGATCGACCGTCTTGGTTTAAAATTGCATTACAGCTTCGCGGCTCCGTCATTCCCTCAATTTGGCCCCGGGTTTTACTGTGCGGTGGCTTTGGACTTTTTATTTCCCTGCTGCACTTTTTGAAATGGCCGGTTTCCTTGCCCATTTTATCTAGTATTGTACCGAGTATTGTGTTGGGTTTACTGTTAGTTTTTAGGACAAATACAGCCTACGAAAGATTTTGGGAAGGTAGAAAACTGTGGGGAACCTTAGTTAATAACGTCCGCAATTTAGCGCGCCAAATTTGGGTAGCAATTGAGGAAAAAGACCCGCAGGATATCGCCATCAAAAAGTCAGCCCTGCGCCTGTTGCCTGCCTTTGCAGTATCGATGAAATTGCATTTGCGCCAAGAATCAATAAATTCAGAATTGGAGCCGTTGATGTCACCATCGCAATATCAAAAGCTCAAGTCGATGAACAATCCGCCGCTAGAAATTGCCTTTTGGATTGAGGATTATTTGCACAATCAGTACGAGCGCAATTGCCTCGATGTCTATCAGTTAACTGCTATGAAGGAGTTGCTCAACTCTATGATTGATGTATTAGGTGGCTGCGAGCGGATTTTGAAGACACCTATCCCTTTGGCTTACGCGATTCACCTGAAACAGCTATTGTTGCTTTACTCTTTGGCACTGCCCTTTCAAATGGTGAATGATTTGACTTGGGGAACAGGCCCTGTTGTGGCTTTAATTAGTTTTACTTTGTTCGGCATCGAAGAAATCGGGATTGAAATTGAAAATCCCTTCGGGCATGATACCAATGATTTGCCTTTGGACAATATTTGTGCTGCCATGCAGCGCAATATCGACGATTTAATTACTTTATCTCCTAACGTTCACGAACAGGTAAAAGACAAGTAGAATTATTAGTCATATCGTATCCGGTCGATTATCATAACAAAAACATTTCGTAGTGCGGACTTTAGTCCGCAATTTGGAGCGGACTAAAGTCCGCACTACGAACCTTGTATGTTGCAGTTCGTAGTGCGGACTTTAGTCCGCAATTTGGAGCGGACTAAAGTCCGCACTACGAACCTTACTTATTACGGTCAATCGACAGGACATGATATCATTAGTCATTGGTCATCAGTCATTAGTTATTAGCCATTAGCAACGAGTAAACTGTAGGGGCGAGTTCACCAATAATCCTGACAATGCAGACAGATTCAATAAACCCGCCCCCAGCCCACCAGCAAACCCTTTACTAAGATTAATTTCTAACAATCAACCGCATCAAACCAGCTAAAACCAACAATAAAGGCGTCAGCCAATCTCCCCAGCGCACGTATAAAGTCTTAGTTTGCCGCCGATAAATAGTAGCATCTCGGACTTCATAGGTATTAAGTCCCGACTTCCAAACCGTCTCGCCGTGAGGATTTACAACAGCAGAGTACCCCGTATTAGTTGCGATCGCAGCCCAGCGATCAGTTTCAATTGCCCGCATCACATCCAAAGCGTGATGCTGAGCCAGCATCGGCGGTTTGTAATGGGCATTGTTGGAAGCTGTAATCATAAATTCGCCTCCCTGTGCTGCCTGATATCGGAAATTTTCAGCAAAGGCGGAATCGTAACAAATTCCGACAATGGCGCGGCCAAAGGGCGTATCAAATAATTGTTTTGAGTTTCCTGGTACTAAACGAGCATCTAAGGGTGACAGCCGATTTATAATCCCGCCTAAGATTTCGTAAAAAGGGATGTATTCGCCTAAAGGTACTAGCTTTAGTTTATCGTAGCGGCCGACAATTGCTCCCGTTTTGTCGATCGCCAATAAGCTATTAGTCAGACTGTTCTCTTCTTGTCCAAATCCTCCAACCCAAGCCACTACACCGCGTTCGAGAATAGCTTTATAAAAGGAAAGAGTGGATCGCTGATACTCGTTTGTCCAGATAAAAGGCAAAGCTGTCTCTGGAATTAACACGGCATCGACTTTTCTGTCTGCTAACTGTTTGTATCCAGCCGTGTAACCTTCCAAAGCGCGCCGCCAGCCGCCTGAGTCAAACTTAATCTCGTTCGGAATATTGCCTTGAATAATCCCAATTTTTAATGATGTTCCGGCTTCTTGAATTAAGGGGCGATTGTACAAACTCCAGCCGACAATATGCAAAACTAAAAACAAACTCGCAGGCAAAATATAAGCAACCCAATTTTTCTTTCTTCTTTCTTGCTTCTTACCTCTTCCTCCCTCCTGCTTCCATCCATCCGTTACATCCGTTACATCCGTTACATCCGTTATATAATCCGTTGCCGAACTTCCTTCGATAAAAGCTTCAGCAATTAAGCCATTTACTGCTACAATGGCGGCTGTGACTGCGCTGGGCCCGGAGAGTTGACCGAGGTGCAATATTGCTAAATTGTGTGGGCTTTGGGTGTATGATAGTGATGTCCACCACAGCGAACCTGTACTCCAAATACTTTCTAAGGCGCACCACAAAGCTGTGCCAATTAAAACACGGGTTAATGCTGAGAATTGAGTTTTACCCCCCCCAGCCCCCCCTTGTAAAGGGGGGGAGTTAAGAGTAAGAATAGGATTTTTTCTGGGTACTGTGAGGGAGTTGAGAGTTACAAATAGCCACGCCCAAACGGCGACTAATGC
>PVWI01000051.1 GCA_003003725.1 filamentous cyanobacterium Phorm 6
GGATTGGAGATTGGGGCGAGGAGGGCGGTGAAAGCGGATTTTTCGATTTCGGTCAGGCTTGCCCAAACTTTTTGGCGATCGACAGTACCGTTCGCGCACACATCTTTGAGGATGGCTTGGATATCGCTGGCGAACTGTCGATCGTTCTCGGCGATCGCAAGTTTGATAAATCCAATCAGTTCGATTTCTTCTGCCTCAGAAGAAACGTGATCGACCTTGCAATTATCAGGTCGATCGCATTCAAACTCCTGCTGTTGCGCGGTTTCCAAGGCGTGAACAACCTGCACTTCTAAATCACCCAAACTTTCGGATTTCTCAGTTTCCCCCAAGTCCGTGTTTGCACCCCTGTCGTCTGTTTTAGAAAAAATAACTTTTTTTGGTGTTAATGGTTGTTCAAGTTGATTCACCTGTTGAGTTTGGTTTTCAACCCCTGATGGGATAAAGGTTTCAGCTTGCACAACTTCGCTGCACACCTCGGAAAATGAGGTTGTATTTTCTAGTTCAGGTGGTAGTTCTGGGGTTTGTTTTTCCCAAACCCGGCACCTTTTGCCACCGATCGTACGGTAATTTTTCGACCAGCCGAGAACTTTCAAAATGCCAGTGACTCGCATCTGATGAGCCCGTTCTTGTCGGTTCAAATCAACTTGAAGATGGTTGAGTAGATCTCCTAAAAGTACCCAGTCGCGATGTTCGGTGTAAGTGACGATCGGTTCCAGCCAAGGGTCTGTAGTTTGAAATTCCTGAGCGATCGTTTCCGCTGTCAGTTCTTCGTCATATTCCAACCACCAAGTTTCGCCAGCCTTGTAAGCTGCAACAGCAGCAGCCCAAATGGCATCTCGTTCTTTGGCTAAAAGCTTAATGTCGATCCGTTTCTGAACAGGGATAATCCAAAATCGACGATTGCCAGTTTCATCACTTAAAAATTCATCTTTGTTGGTTGTCGCGACAATGATGCTAGCCCTGGGAAAGTCTTGAGTATCCCGGCAATACGGCGGTCGCACCGCGTCGATCGCACTCGATAAAAAAGCTTTCGTGTTGCTGATATCCCGACGTTTGAAAATTGACTCCAACTCCGACCATTCAACAAACCAAGCTCGGTGAAGTTTGAGCCGTTCATCTTTGTCGCTGACAGCTCCCAAACTATCATCAAAATAATCACCGGCAAGGACTTTGAAAAACGTGGATTTTTTAAAACCTTGCTTGCCCTGAAGAATCAAAGCTGTGTCTAACTTGCACCCCGGTGATAGTGCTCTAGCAACTGCACCAATCAACATCTTGCGTACAAAAATCTGATAAATTGCCGAGCTAACTCCAAAGTATCTCTCAGCAAGATTATTGAGAATTGATGTATCTGTTGGGATTGGTAGAGTTTCTAGGTAATGCTCGATCGGCGAGTATTGATTTTGTTCAGCTAGCTCTGTGATGATGTCGAGCACATCTTCCTTGCAGGATTTAACTAGGATTCCATGCCGAACAGCAAGTTGAATTTTGGCTCGATCGATCGATACTGGTTGATTGTCGATTTCAATCCGCTTACTTAGTTTATTCAGGCGGATGCGATTGCGGAAAAAAGATGCTATTTTGTTGTAATCTTGAATCAGTTTATCGTCGGATTCGAGTGCTTTATTTCTTATTGAATCAGCCGAGGTTTCTGGTTCGGAAACCTCGATTTGCTTGCTCGACTTCAAATATCGCCAATATTCACCTTTGATGCAGCTCTCCAAACCATCAGCAATATAGTGAGAGAGAGAAGATTTTGGATTCGATTTCACTGCCGACTCCCAAATCTGCTCCCATTCCCCCTCCCCCCAGCCACCACCGGGTGAGCATTGGCGACAGGCATCTATAAATAACGTGTAGGCATCGGAGTTGGTTGTTTGTCCCATTTGAGCGAACTCGCTCTGAACTCCAATCAAATCTCTGGCTAGGGTTGCCATTGAGGTATTTCTTAGCGTCGCCACGCCACCCAGAAACTCTTTGGATTTGCCCAGAGCGCATTCTATGGATATGGGCATCGACACCGGCACTGTGATGTCTTTGTATTTGAGAGCTTTGTCGCTCCTGATTAACTGTTCTGCGGGCACTGGTGTCAGAGCGGGTGTTGGCGCAATGCCTGCCAGTAGCGTAGTCGAAGTGTTGGTCAAAGTTGGCTGTTGTGCGGGAGCGGGTGGCGTAATGTTCACCATTCGCGAACTTGTGGTTTTACTCTCGCTCAAAGTTGGGTTCGCAGCCGACATCAATGTAGGTGTCAGCACTTTTGTCGGTGTGTATGTAGGGATTACGGTCTGTAACAGCAAAGTTTTGAGTCGATCGCGCAAATCACTGTAGCTGTAACGAATCTCTGAATCGCCGACAATCTCAGTTTTCGCAGATATGCGATTTGTGCTGAGCGGCTCCGTTATATCGGGATCGGGCTTAACGTGCCAGCCCCCAGCGAGGCGAAATACTCTACTGGGATTTTTGTTACTTTTGTCAGCCTTCATCACCGTTATTAAAAGCTGTTGCAGTTCCCGCCATTGCTCAACTGCGATCGGCTCCTCAAAAACCCAGTACGGCTGCATGGATTTGTCACCGCTAAATACTGTAAACGTGGGTTCGACAAATCCGATCGAACTCCATTTCTCGAATTGTTCGGCTAGTGGGATATCGTCCCATTCGCAGAAGATGGCACAACAATTCCTAATGTCTGCGTCGGTGTGTCCCCCGTCGGCACCGTTGACTACGACATAGACACCACGCCCGTCTGCTTGGTAATTTTCAATTTGTTCCCAGTCGAGTAAGGAGAGTTTGCGTCCGCTGTCGTTGTTTTTGCGCGGGTCAGAGTTGTGGTAGAAGAATCTGAGATAAACGTTGCCTGCGCTGAGCGAAGTCGAAGTGTCGCTTGGAAAGTAGCCCAAGTAGCTGAGGTGTTTTTCTGTCAAGTCTCGATCAATTTTCGTGATTTTCATGATTTTGTGACTCCAGATTTTTTGAATGATTGAGTAAAAGCTCGTAAGTTTTGGCGCAGACCATTGATTTCTCGTTCGCTTCGATTTAATCGATTTGCGATCGTTCTTCCATCAAATCGCTAATTTTTTCTTGCAGTCTCGTAACCTTTTCGGCTTCCTTGCCTACGAGTGCTAAACTGCATTCGCAGCAAAGTCCTGCTTCTAGAGGGCCGTATCGGCGTTTGCCGTCAGAGTGGTAGTTGGTGCGACACCATCCGCTTTTTGTCATTTTTTAAGACTCCGTACTGGATTTTTTTGACGGTTTTCTGTGGTTGCAGCTTTTCTGTGACCAAAGTCGGCTTGGAATTACTGCGCTTTTTATTCAGGAAAGCCGTGTCTGTAAAGATTTGCTGGATTTTTGAGAATGGTTTTGCGTTCAGGATTTCTCGTATTGGTGACTTTGCTGGAAAAGGCTGCGAAAATAGTGGTAGCAGCAGGACTGGGGTGTAATTTAGCCCTGCTGCTGAGTTGTTTCACCATTGCGAGTTGCGTATTGCGCTTATCGCAATTTTATTATAATATGATAATAGTCGAAAAAAAACAACAGGGAGTTTTAAGTCCCGTGGATCTCAGAAAAAAATTGGGTTTAACCCAAAGGCAAGTAGCGGAGCTTTTGGGCATTCGTGAAGCAACTCTTAGTAACTGGGAAACTGGGAAAGTTCCTCACATTCCACCTTCCAAAATCAAGCGGATGATGGAGGTATATCAATGTGATATAGATGTGCTCATAGAAGCTTTTGAGGGTAACAGGCTAGTTTCTCGGTAGTCACTCGGAAAAATAAGTGTAGGTTGGGCTTTGTTCCGCGAACCAACATCCTTTTTGTAATTTTTGGTTGTTGAGTTTCTCTTCATTTAACCCAACTTACAGTCCTATTTAATTACGACATACGCAATGCGTATATCGTAATTAAAGTGCTATAATAATCTCACAAGCCAAAACCATCACAGCCCAAACCGCTGAGAGCCAGTAGCCTCAGTAATCAACGATCTACTAGGGTTGTGCTGGCTTACTGATTTAAGTTTTTCAGACACGCAAGAAAAATGACCAAACACAACATTGCTTCATCAGGAAGTGCGGAGATTCTTTGTCAAAAATTGCCTGGTATTGCAGACAAATTGAGACACAGAAAAGTTAGACGAACAATAACTTTGGAAGCTTTTGTTTGGAGGGAATTGCGTTATATCGCTAACGACAGCGGTTGCGGGACGATCGAGAACTATTTGAAAAAAATGGCTTTGGATTCCCTAGACGCAATTAAGGAAAAAAGAACCGGAATTTGTGCAAAAACCAGAGAGCTAAAAAACCATGACTAAATTACCGACAACGTTTCAGACATTGGATTTGACGGGATTTGAGTTCGATCGCGCCCAACAATACTCAGGCATCACCCGCTCTATGGTTGACGTTGCTTGTGCGGTATTGCAAAAAAATCGTGTAGGGATTGCGGTTCGCAGTGCCAGCGCAGCACTCAAGGAAATCTACGGCATCGGTGGCAGTACCGACATTATCTGTAAATTGCTGAAAGAATGGCGGGCAGATAATCTTTCACTGATGAAGCAAGGCAAATCAGAGAAAGATTTAGCCTCAGCAATTCTTGAGGCTGCGGATGATGGTTTGCTGGATGAATCCGAAATCCCTGAAGAAATTCTCTCTTGTTCTCATCAAATGGCGATCGCCTTTTATCGTTTGGCTTACCAAAAAGCTGATACATCGGTGTCGGGCGATCGAATGAAATCTTTGGGTGCTGAGAATGAAATGATGCGCCAACAACTTAAGGATTTTCCTCAGTTGCAGATGGAGATTGGTTTCTATAAGTCGGAGTACGATCGCCAACGCAACGAACTCCGAGAAGCTTACATGAATCTCAACAAACAACAATTGGTGGATTCTGAACAATTCCGCCAACAGTTGGATTCCTTGACGGCTGAGCGTAACGAATTGGATGCAAAGTTGACGGTTGCTGAGAAAAGACTGGCAGAAGTTGCTGTGGCAGAAGTTGCATCGCGCGATCGACTTTCTGAAATTTCTCGGCTCAACGGACAACTTGAAGCACGGGAACGTGAAATTTCGTCCTTGCATTCTCAAGCTCAAGCCTTGCAAGCTGCTGTGGGCGAGAAACAGGTTTTGGAATCTCAACTAGCGGAAGTTCGATCGCAACTAACCGAATCTTCAACCACTATCACTCGTTTGCAAAGTCAACAAAAAACTGCTGGAGCTTTGGAAGTTGATATCAGTGATTCCATCATGCTAGAAAACGAAACTCTTCATCAAGACTTGAGCATTTCTCTCACAGAAATTGAACAACTGAAAGCTCAACTTGCTGAGTTTTCAGTTGCCCAAGTAGTTCTTGAAAAAGCTAAAAAGCAAAAAACTGTTACCAGTAACAAATAATGTTTTTGTTTCTCAGTAACAAGAAACAGTTACGTTTCTTGTTACTGAGTTTAGTAATCAAGTTAATTGGGGCAATCAATAATGCAAGAAGAAATGCAAGAAGAAATTAGTTTGATGTTGTCGGCACGATTCCCGTTGCTGTGGGTAGTGTCGCCAGAAGAAGAAACAGCGGAAGAGGTTTTGTTCAGTGCAGCAATGGCAAAAAAAGCGCAAATATATTTCTGGGATTACGCCCGTGGTTGGAATGATTCAGGTGCAGGAAAGGGAAACCCGATGCAGGGGTTGGAACGAGTCAGCAAAGCATCAACAGGAGTTTCAGCCGTGTTTGTGATGAAAGACTTGGCGACTCTGATAGCGCCGTCCGCTAACGGACAAATTGCGAGTAATCAATTGGCGATCGTTCGTGAAATCAAAAATTTGGCTTGGTTGATGTCGCGCGATCGACGGATGTTGGTAATTCTGTCGGATCAGCTACGTCTGCCAATGGAACTACGGGAAGAAACGACGATTGTAGATTTCTCATTACCCAGCATCGATGAGATATCTGAGTTGGTCGATCGATTGGTTGGAAGCAAAATTAAACTGGTTGGCGAAACACGGGAACAGTTGGTGAAAGCTTGTCAGGGATTGACTCGGTGCCGTATTTCCCGGTTGTTGGCAAAATGTTTGGCACGAAGAGGAAAGATTGATGAAACTAGCATCGATGCTGCCATCGAGGAAAAACGTCAGACAATCCGCGAGACAGGCATTCTCGAATTTATCCCTGCTGTTGCTGGCTTAGATTCTATCGGTGGTTTGGAAAATCTTAAAGCTTGGGTAAAAGTTCGATCGAACTCTTTCAGTGACAAAGCCCGCGAGTATGGTTTGCCCAGTCCCAAAGGTCTTTTACTTGCTGGGATTCAAGGTACAGGCAAAAGTTTATCGGCGAAAACTATCGCTGCTGAATGGAAATTGCCGTTGCTGCGGTTGGATGTCGGACGGTTGTTTGGTGGAATTGTCGGCGAGAGCGAGTCGCGCGTCCGGCAAGTAATCAAATTAGCCGAGGCGATCGCTCCCTGCGTTTTGTGGATAGATGAAGCAGAAAAAGCGTTTGGCAATATCAACAGTGGCGCTGATGGCGATTCGGGAACATCGCGCCGGGTATTCGGCAGTTTGATTACCTGGATGCAGGAAAAAACGGCACCGGTGTTCATCGTGATGACAGCCAACAACGTAGAGATTTTACCCGCAGAGCTTTTGCGGAAAGGTCGGTTAGATGAATTGTTTTTTATTGGCTTGCCCAATCCAGCAGAACGTGAGCAAATTTTCCAAGTCCACCTCAAACGTGTTCGTCCTCAACGAATGAAAGATTTTAAACTTCCAATGTTGGCATTTAGCACAAAAGATTTTTCTGGTGCTGAGATTGAGCAAGTTATCTATGAGGCAATGCAACAAGGATTCAGTCGTGAAGAGGATTTCACTCAGGATGATTTGTTGGATGCGATCGCCGAATGTGTACCCTTAGCTCAGATTGCTCAACCACAAATCGAAGCACTAAAAAATTGGGTGGTGCGATCGGGTGCTCGAATTGCTAGTGTTGCAGATTTAGCTCATCAGCCTGATATGAGAATGTTAGAAGTTGATAATAACTAATTGTTTCAGAATCCCCGCAATAGATTTGCAGGGATTTCTGAAACAACTAATTACACCTCCCAAAAACTCAACCCAAATCAAAACAAACTAAAAATATGCAACCAGATTTTGTTCACCCTTTGTCAGCCCTAGAAACCATTGATACTGAAGAAGGAAAAAAACAAGTAATCAACAGTTGGGCATTTGCTTCAATTCTTTGGTCACAAGCTCTTACTGGCAATCAAAACGCTTTGATGATGGTTAATGAACTGTTCACAAACAAGGATGAAATGCTGACATTCATAAAAGATTCTCAAGCTGGAAACAATGCAGCAGCAAGAAGCGCGATCGCAATTATGGCATTTGCACTTGATGAAAAAATTCAAGAAGTCTTTGAAGCTAAATAATGCTTCGCTGTAAGGAAATGATGTTTTTTAGTTTGTGAGATTTTACCATGTACGAATGCAAAATTACTTTGGGCAAAACAATTACAAATGCTCGGCAACAATACGGTTTTAGCCAGAGAGAATTGTGTCAGTTGTTGGTCACATCAGATAATTCGATAAATCATCATCAATTGGCGAAAATTGAGAATAATCGAGTTGATGTGCGATCGGATTCTTATGATTGGCTAATATCCAAGTTAGCTGAAGTATTTTCTTGCGATGTGGTTTGGCTCGAACAAATTCGCCAGCAAACCGAAATCGAACATCTGGATTCAAGCAAAACAATATTTCCGATTTACTTTAATTGAGGCTAAAGATTATCATGCTTTCGCTTTGAGTCTTTGATTCTTTTGGAAAATCTATGCCTTATAAACCTGATGACAAAATTGGACAACTGAAATTATCGATCGCACTTTACCTTGTTCCAAATCTGCCCCCAATTCCACATCAAGATTATCGGCTTATCGTAATGGATGCTCCTTGGCAGTACAACTTGAGAGAAACTGATAAAACTCACCGAGGTCGGTGTAGTTATCCATCCATGAGTGATGAGGAAATTCTGAAAATGCCGATTGGTGCGATCGCAAACACTGATGCTTATCTGATGCTATGGGTGACAAACAACCATTTACCTTTAGGTTTTCAGTGTCTCGAACGTTGGGGATTTACTTACAAATCAATATTTACGTGGGTAAAAACAACGAAAGCGAGCACTGAAGAAGAACCCAAAGCATCGATCGGTATCGGACATTACGGTAGAAACTGCACCGAACATTTTTTGGTTGCCACAAAAGGAAAACCCGGCTGTTTCACTAACCACGGATTGACCAATATTCCCAACGTAATCTTTGCTCCTCGATCGAAACATTCTGAAAAACCCTCTGAATTTTGGACAGTAGCCGATCGACTCGCCGAGAAATTGGGTGGTGAAAAAATCGAGTTGTTTGCTCGAACGAAGCGCGAAGGTTGGGATGCGTGGGGTGCTGAAGTTGACGATGTGTAAGTTTCTGTGAAAAGTAACCATTTTGTTAACGTCAACAAAATGGTTTATCTCAAAGATTAACCGAAAATACAAAACAAGAGAAAAAACAGGTAAAATCAAATGGAAAATCTAATCAAAGCTATCAGCCTTCATCAACCTTGGGCAAGTTTGATAGCCAGTCAACACAAACATTACGAGACTCGTTCATGGCCGACAAGTTACAGAGGTCCGTTAGCAATTCACGCAGCGAAAAAGTTTCACAATGACCACCGACTTTTGAGGCTACTAGGAATTGCCGAATCTGAAGTGCCTCGCGGTGCTGTCGTAGCGATCGCAAACTTGACAGATTGTATTCAGATGGATGCAAATTTTATCGCATCTCAATCTGGTACTGAGCAAATGTGTGGTGATTGGTCGTTCGGGCGTTGGGCTTGGAAACTTGAGAATATCCAGGCGATCGAACCGATTCCTCAACGTGGGTATCAAGGCTTGTGGGATTGGCAAATGCCCGAAACCAAATCGAAAATTTGAAGTTAAGTAATGCTTCGCTTTAAGGAATTGATTCTGTTTTGAAGTTAAGTAATGCTTCGCTATAAAGTTTTGATTTGTAAATGAGAATGTGAAAGTTATGACAATTACGCAAGAACGAGCATTACCTGAGTGGCAAGGTACTGAAAATGGACTAATACTGATTTCTGATTTTTATGCAAATCAGTATGATTCGATCGTCGCTGGTCTTAATCAAGCCGAGATTCCCTATGAGTTGAAATTCAATCCTTTTGACATCCCTCAGAGACGTTGGAAAGAAGGCACATTCAGAATCTATGTGCCTGTAATGTACATCATCATTGCGCTTGATTTGTGTTGGTCGATGGCTACGCCCCGGCTTACGCCTACGAACATGGATCTAGCGATTAGTGTAAATTGTTTGGTTCATAATTTATAGCGAAATTACCGGATCGTCCCCGGTGCAAACCCATGTTTTACGTTTTGATTAACTCCAACGGCATTGAAGTTCGAGAATCCAAAGAAATGCTGACTCTCGAAGAAATGCAAAATCTGGTTGGTATTGAAGGTGAGTCAGCCTACATCGAAGTGGCTTCTTATCGAAGTTTCTCTGATAAATCGTTAGCAATGATTTGTGATGATGAATTCTTGATGAAGGGATGCCAGCCAACGTGTATAACGAACGAAGGTGATGTGGTTCAGGGTCAGGTTTTGGTTTTGGGAACTAACAAAGCAGAAGAAGATTTTGGCTTGCTCAGTCAGCAACAAGTTGAAATAGTCAAGTCAGAAACACGTTTAGTACATCGTAAATAGAGCGTTTTGCTGGGTCGCTCCCAGCTTTATATCAACTCCATGACCTACAAAACTCTAATGACAAGACAATTGAGCAAAAAGTCAGTGATTTTAGCTTTAACAGGTTTGGCGGTAACAGGACTTGCCTGTACTTTGACTGTCAAGACGAAGGAAAAAGCAAAAGTTAACGAATATCCCGATGAGTATCAAGAAGAAGCTTATTCGATCGGACAACAAGAAGAGGATTATTCCAAACAAAAGTAATGCTTTCGCTTTGGGGTTTTGACTTTTCTTAGAAATCAAATGGAAGGAATCAATATCTGGTCTGGTTCTGATATTGGGATTGGTGCAGGATTAACTAATTGCACGGAGCTAGCTTTTCGCAAAAACAAAATCAAGAATTACTACCCTGTTATCTTTAAAAACGTGACTTTTGCTGATGCTGAATCAGCGTATCAAAAGCACAAAAACGGGGAATTGCAACAAGACATTGAAACAATGACTGAAATCATTGTGTGTAAATTACAGCAGCATCCTCGGTTTATTGAAGGAATTACACAACGTGGCGGTATTGAATGGCTCAAGCGATGCCGTCACATTGTTGGAGTAAGAAATAGTCGTTGGGAAGGCTACGGATTGGAAAGCAATTTCATCCTGTGCTTGATATTTGCGTATCAACTGTGTAGTGAATAGCGTGATTGCCGGGTCGCTCCCGGTTTTAAATTATTGGGTTGGCAGTGCTACTGAATATGGCTGCGTTTACTGGTTACTCGAAATGAAAGGGATGTGGAGTCAAGAATTTGAAGCAGCCCATTTCTTTGATACTCGATGCGCTACGCGCCCGCAAGCTACGGATGCTGAACAACGGTTAACTGAAGAAAAACGTCATCCTGCCAATCAGAATATCTCCATTGTTGAAGTTGAATTGTACCGTGATTAAGTTAATGCTTCGCTCTGAGATTTTGATGAGTTTAATCAGTTAAGGAGTAAGAATCATGACAATCACAGTCGAACAAATCAAGTCAATAATTGCGGGTGCTGAAGAAACACTGCGTCTTTTGCAGAACCAGCCAGAGTACCAAGCGATAGAAAACAACGAGAATTTTATTACGCAAAACGAGTTAGTTTTGGCAGATGCTATTCAGGCACTGAATGAAATTTATCAGGCGATCGAAGAATCTGAATGCGATATGGTCAATAATCTCCCTCGTTACCAACTTGATACTTAAGATATTAGCGCTGTTGCCGGGTCGCTCCCGGCATTCTGAGGTTTGGTATGTTTCGTGAAAAATTTGCGATTTGTTCCGCCACATATTCGTCTGATGAAGAAAGAGGCTGGATTAAATGGCTGACCGAGAATGATAGTTGGACTGATGAGTTTAATGATGCAGCGCTTTTTGATGAAGAAACTGCCACAGTTAAATTTGAAGAAACTTTACACCTTAACCAAAGACCCGGTTTTGGTTTTTGTCTTTCAATTGTTACCGTTTGCTGGCATGAGCCAGAGATTGAGTCCGAGATTGAGTTCCGAGAATAATTAATTAGTGTATTGCCGGGTCACTCCCGGCAGTCTCATGAAACCCAAAACTGTTGAGTGGAATCCCCCTACTGCTGAAGAATTGCCATGTAATTGGTCAGTTCAGGCGATGCGCTACGCGCCCGCAAGCTACGAACCTGATGGCGGAGCTTATAAAAGTCGTGACGGTTTGATTGTAATAATTTCTTGTTCGATCGAAAAAGACGGGAATTGGTGGGTTCATCTCTCACTGTCTCGAAAGAAATCAGTTCCAACTTGGATAGATTTGGTCAAAGTCAAAGAGATTTTCTTAGGTGCAGACGCTTTGGCAATTCAGGTTCTCCCTCCTCGATCAGAATGGGTAAATGTTCACGAATTCTGCCTGCATCTTTACCACTGCCTCGATCAACGACCAATCCCTGATTTTCGCAAACTAGGAACAATTTAAAATGACACTCGATCCAAATGACTTAAGAACTTATCCAGTTCAAGAGAAACCGTGCAAAACTTGTCCGTTTAGTGGAGAAAAACCGTTACCTCTCTCTCCATCAGACTTGGTAATGTACTACCAAAATCTGATGGGCAATGGACAACACATTTGTCATAGTACGAATAACACGAAAATATGTCGGGGTGGCCGAAACATTCAACTAAAATGGCTCTGTTCGATCGGTTTCTTAGGTGAGCCGACTGATGAAGCTTTCAACGAAGCAGTAAACTGGGCATTAAATAATAAGGAGTCAGCAACGTCAACGACCCATGACTAATCTTAGCAATCAATTCAAGCTTTATGAACTGCGAAATCACCTTGGGCAGATTAATCAAAAATGCCCGATTGTATCAATCTATGAGTCAAATAGAACTGGCTCGTAGATTGACCGATCGCACAGGGAAAAATGGAAGTTTCTGTGAATTCAGCCGAATATAAAATGATTGCGCTGACATTTGAAGAGTGGCGATGGTTAATCCCGGCTCTGGCAGCAGTTTTTGAATCTGATATAGCCTGGTTTCAGGAAATCCATGATTCTACACCACTCAAAACTTTGAACACTTCTCAAGCAATTTTCCCCGTTTATCTAGAAGATCCATGAGCTATCAAACCGTTTATTTGCATCGTGTAATTGCCGAACAGACGATCGGGCGCAAACTCCGACCCGGTGAAGTTGTCCATCATCTTGACCATGACAAAACCAATAACTCACCAGACAATCTGGTGGTTTGTTCGAGTGCATCAGTTCATCGCCTGTATCATCTCCAGTCTGGGAGGCAGAGAATGGAAGCCGCTCGACTGGTTAGGCAAGGCGATTTGTGGTTCTAAGGAAAATCCACGCATCCCTTACAGTACCGATGCGTGGGTCTGCCGGAACCGGGCTATCCGAAAAAGAGGAAAAAACGCATGAATACGAAAATGTTGGCAGTCCCAGTTTTGTCGGAAAGAGGGTAAAATTATCTTCAACCAAAGCGTTAACTAGGGTTACGGAATTGTTGTTTTGCCCAGTCAAACAGTTCGTCATAGGTGGAATAAGCGCACAGTATCCGTGACTTATCGCCTTTTTTTCTTACCGCAATCACTTTTCCTCTTCTATTTTCATAACCAGGCTTCCCGGTCATTTCTTCTAACTCTAGATCGAAGAATTTAAGCGCTTGAATGAATTGAGAAATCTTATTATCTTCCATTCGTCGATTGCTCTTTAATTGAACAGGAAAGATGGGTTTCTTGGACTGCTGGCTACCAAGGAATTTCCGAATCTAAAAATCCCAATTTTGGCGATCGCAATTAACTCGGTTCATCCTCACCCCCCGGAATTCTCCAGGGGTCGATGCCGTTTTCCCGAAGCAAGCGCTCGTAGTAGTCGCGTTCGATTCTGGCTTCATCGTCAACCCAAAACGCTTCTCTGATATCGCGTTCTAGCTGCTGGACTCGCTGGCTGAGCAATTCGTTTCGTTCCTGCTCGGTGCGAGTAACGCCGAAAGCTTCGTCAAACCGCCGTTCGAGAGATTCGGTAATAAGTCCCATGCTCATAGTTAAGGCAGCTTTGTTCCCCCGGTGAGCTTGCCACAGCCAGTAAGCGCTGGCAATTTCTGGAGGGACGGACAGAAACCGACTTTGCCCACGACTACCGGGCTCAGACTCGATTTCGATTTCTTCGCGCTCAAAAATCGTACTTATGTAACCTTGACCCAGCAAGCTTTCGCCGGCGTTTGAGCGTAAAAAATCGGACACGTTGCGCCGTTTGAGAGCCCGCTACTTCGGCGACTTGGGTTTGGCTCATCCGATACGAGCCGTCTGGCACCATGAACCCATCGACTGTAATGGAACCTATTTGCCCGATCGCCCCCCAGTCCTTCTAGCTCGGCTCGGTTAAGGGCAGACCGGCTCTAAAAATCAACTCGGCAGTCAAGTTCAATTCCGGGAAAGCCAGCGACTCAACTGTGTCTGAGCCTCTAAACTGTTTGACCTGATACTCGCCGTCTACCAGTTGGCAAACCGAGAGAGTGGGTTGTTTGGGAGTGCCGATGAATTTGCGACCGCCCAAACCGAGGTAGTCCACAATCCAGTATTCGGGGATGCCCATTTCTTCATAGTCGGCGAATTTGAGATGGTAATCGTCCCGCCAGTTCGTGCTGACGACCTCTACAGCCAACCGTACCGAAGACCCCATCGCGATGATGGATTCCCTATCCCAGCGCGGTTCTCTCTGGCGCAGAGCTGCTTCGTCTAGGACAACTACGTCTGGCAGGTAGCCCGCCTCGTTGCGGACGGGTTTGAGCAGGCAGTCACCGGGGATAAAGCAAGGCAATTTCAGTCGCTTGATTTCCCAATTGATTTCGCTGTCTATAAAACCTGTAACGCGGGAATGGCGGCCAGTTCCTAAAGGCATTTCAACAATTACTCCGTGGTGTAGTTCGTAGCGGCGAATAGAGTTCTCTGGATACCAGGCTGCGAACTCATCAAACGTGATTGTTTGGGGTATGGTTTGAGGGTAAGGAACTCTCACTGATTCAGTCATAAAATCTCCTGAGATGTTGTGCGTGCGTCGAATGTCGGGTATACACCAAACTTCAGACAGCCGAGTTTTGGTGTATACCGAAAGTTCAACTTAGTTTTTCAAGTAGTGTTTCCCATTCCATAATTTGATTTTTTAGCAGTTGAGCGCGATCGCCCTTAGCCTTGCGCTTGAGGAACAAACCTTTGCCACCAAGTTCGTCGCGGGCTAGAGCGACGCTTTGCTCCAACACTTTTGGTCAATTCCTCCCTCTCCTCCTTTGCTAATTCGATGTCGGTCATTCCCACCATCTGGCGGGCGAACTGTTCCAAGAATTCAGAGCGTGAGATGTCAAGAGTCTCAGCCCTGGTGTCGATCGCCTTCATTGCGGTGGGAGTTACAAAAATGCTGTAACGCTCCTTGTTTTCGCCCCAAGCACTTCGTTCTGCGGGTTTTCTGGTCATGTCTGTGTATGCACAAATAACAATTTTCATCATAGGGCTTGACAACCCAGAAGCAAAAGTGTTATGTGTGTGCATACATAACTATATCTGTGCATACACAGACATAGTTTAACACCAAAACCAAACCCCGCTCCCTCTGACTCGCAATCTTCTGGGGCGGGGTATGGCACTCACTTTCGGGAGATTTCCTCTATGTTCGCAGATTACGGGCAGCCACCACAAGCCGCTCAGCCCAGCTTTGTAGAAATACCCAACCCCCGCGTTACCGCGACCATCGGACGCATCGAAATAACAGATGTTCGCTTGGAAACTGTCACAGGTCGCTTGGTGGATGACCTAGACAACTTGATAAAAGAAGACGGTCAACCGGTTTACGTGTGCGTCCGCAAGTCAGAGATTCTGTGTTCCACCGAACGAGACAACGTAATTAGTTGGTGGGGACTGAGGGAACAAGTCACGGTTCCCTACACGGCACCCAGGAAGTATTCTCTGGAATCCTTGATTAATCGCTTGGACGGACTCAACTTAGATGAGCTCTACGCTTTGCGAACCTTCGTTTGTTTGGAGAGCGACCCGTTCCAAGCGTATTCGGGTACTGTCAACAATGACTTATCGCACTTGCAGCTTTGGTTTCCCACAGTGCGAGCTCTCAGTCGCGTTGAACAAAACCAACTAGCAAGCGCGCTGTGCTGGCGAATAGCTAGCAACTCCAACGCATCAAGCGCACCCATACCGGGCGACGGGAGGGACGATCGATAGCGATCGCCAGTTTCTTCCATCAAGACACCAGTGAGGAATAACCATGACCAACGGCAACGGGTCTAACGGCAACGGGTCTAACGGGGATACGCCCCAACCCGATCCAATACAAAAGTTAACAGTGCGATTCGTTTAACCTAGCGCGACCTGAAAAGGTTGTTTAGTATGGGAAGCCCACTTCCCTAGCGGATTCACACCCGCTACTCCCACGTAAAAGACTTCATTTGAAGTCCGGTCACGCCTCAAGTAAGCAATGAACGAGATGGAATGCAGACCACGAAAGTAACTGAAACTGCTAGCCTAAAGCGGTAAGCGTGCAAGGGGGAATCCTCCAATGGTGAACGCAAGTGAACTATCATTTTAAACTGCGTTATACGAAAAGGAGCCAAATCAGGCTGACAGGCTCTGACCAAAAGGTAAGTGGACAGGATTTATAGTTTTGGTTTCTATAAATTGTGTGAACACGCATCTCCACCGCAGAATAGATAGCACCTAAAGGGGGATGGAAAAACTAAACGACACAACAGGGTAAGCCCCACAGAGTCTAAGAGAGGTCGAATACTCTTAGTAAGTCTAAGGTAACAAGGACAGAACACTCTGTCGGGTAAAGGATGGAAGAACAAGCAAACGCCAGCCTGTAATGGGATGGATAGAGGGTGGAACATCACCTCTGACCGAAAGGAAAGCAGACTTCTTCTGGGTCTTATACGAGAGAAACTCTCACAAAGGAATCAAATCTGAGGACAAGTTAGATGGTGTCAGCAATGACAACAAACGGACTAAAGAAAAGGCTAGAGAACTGGAACCAGGTCAACTGGAGAAAAATTAACAAAGCCATTAGAAACCTGCGTCAAAGAATCTTTCGTGCGAGAAGGCTTGGTAACTTCCGTAAGCTAAGAAGCTTGCAGAAGCTGATGCTTCGTAGCTACGCCAATCTACTACTGTCAGTTCGACGTATCACTCAAACCAACCAAGGTAAAGCAACGGCTGGCATTGACAAAGAAATCGTCAATACCCCAAAGCAAAGGGTGATTCTGGTAAATAATTGGGAAGGGGGAAACCTCAAACCAACACGAAGGGTAGAAATACCCAAGCCTAACGGCAAAAAACGACCGCTCGGAATCCCGACCGTGCGTGACAGAATCGAACAGACAATAGTAAAAAATTCACTCGAACCCGAATGGGAAGCCATATTTGAGCAAAATTCCTATGGTTTCCGCCCGGGAAGAAGCTGTCTTGATGCAATAGAACAAGGTTTCAATCTGCTATCAAGATGGCACAACTGGGTTCTAGAGGCTGATATCAAAGGCTTCTTTGACAACATCGCCCATGAATCTATCCTGAACACGATGGGCAATTTCCCAAAAAGAGAACTCATCAAAAGATGGTTAAAAGCAGGTTTTGTATACCAAGGGAATCTTAATCAAACCGAACAAGGCACACCACAAGGCGGGGTGATTTCACCTCTATTAGCCAATATTGGTTTGCATGGCTTAGAACATTATATCAAAGCCACTAATCCTAAGCTTGGTGTGGTGCGTTACGCCGATGATTTCATCGTAACGGCTAGAGATAAAGAAAATCTCACAGTCGCACAAAACCTGATTAAAGCATGGTTGTCTGAACGAGGTCTTGAATTCAGCTCTGAGAAGACGCTAATCACGTCAATGGAAGATGGCTTTGATTTTCTAGGGTTTAATTCTCGACACTACGATGGAAAACTTCTAATCAAACCCTCCAAAAAGAAGGTTCTTGCCTTCTGCAAAAGGATTGGTGAAGAGGTTAAGAGCCTGAATGGTGCAGAACAGGAAGTCCTCATCAAAAAGCTGAATCCTATTCTCAGGGGTTTTGCGAACTACTACAAAGGTGTAGTAAGCAAAGAAACCTTCGGCTATATCTCACACCGAGTATGGCAATATCTTTGGCGTTGGGCAAAGCGTAGACACCCCAACAAAGGCACTAAATGGGTAAGAAAGCGCTACTTCAAAACCATTAAAGGCAATAAATGGATGTTCGCCTGCACAACAAGCGACCGCCGAGGGAAGGATAAAGAACTTGTCCTTTACCAGATAGCATATACAGCCATTGAACGCCATATAAAGGTCAAGGGTGACGCAAGTCCCGATGACCCCTCACTAAAAGAATACTGGGAAAAGCGCCACCAGAAGCATGGTAAATCTCGCTTTGAAAAAAGCTCCAAGCTATATAAGATAGCAGAAAACCAGAACTGGAAATGTTCAGAATGTGGCGAACTCTTATTCAACGGAGAGGAAATCGAAACCCATCACATAGTATCTGTGGCAGAAGGTGGAACAGACGACATGGGAAACCTTCAGCACCTGCACTCTGCGTGTCATAAACAGATACACAAAATCCAAGTCAAATCTCGCTTGAAGTAAGGCTTGAGCCGTATGAGTGCGAAAGTCTCATGTACGGTTCTTAGGGGAGGGGAGAGTGGCAACGCTCGAACCTTACCCGACAAATAGGCTGAAAAGCTTATGGGATAGTTAGCCCAGTTGTTGAGACTGGTGACAACTGATTACATTTGTAGGTGAGGCGCTGTGCGTCAAGTCCTATCCCTCAAGTGCAGAGGTGTAAGCATAGCCCCTAGATTATTGGGTAGCAACCACTAGGCTAAAGCGGGGTTAAAAGGCAGAACTACTGAGAGCCAAACTTGGTAACTGTCAAGCAAGAGTCCATGCGTAGCAAAAGCAAAGATGTGATGGAACCATCGTCATTTGTAATGGTGTAATGGCTGAATCAGAATAAAACCGTTGAAAAACACGGTAAAGATTGATTAACACCAAGCCAAAAGGCAAGGATATGGCATAAGCGATTTGTTAATCGACTTATAAGCACCGCCCGTAAACCCGGTGGATAGCATCACGCTAAAGACTCAAACAAATGTGTAATCGGAACGAAGTAAATCTCTTAAATCTCTGGATACTAGAAATAGGTCGATCTCCAGTAAGTAGCTAACGAATGGTTTAAGGGAGAGGGATTGTATCAAAAGCGAATGCCTCACTGTAATGGTGTGGATATGCTGACAGGTACACGGTAATTCCAATGGAGTAGAACAAGTAGCAATGAATATATCTAAAACGCTGAACAATCAGACGGTGGAGTGGAAAGACATCAACTGGCGAAAACTAGAACGGGTGACTTTTAAGTTGCAAAAGCGCATATTCCAAGCGAGTGAACGTGGTGATGTTAAAGCAGTTCGCAAACTACAAAAGACCCTGATTAGGTCTTGGTCTGCCAAGTGTATTGCGGTTCGTAGAGTAACTCAAGACAACAAAGGAAAGAATACGGCAGGAGTGGACGGTGTTAAATCGTTATCTCCAAAGCAACGTATTATCTTGGTCAATCAGTTGAAGCTTGCAGGAAAATCAAAACCCACTCGCAGGGTGATGATTCCCAAACCTGGAAGTAATGAAAAACGACCATTAGGAATACCCACCATAAACGACCGCGCACTACAAGCGCTATGTAAGATAGCGTTAGAACCTGAATGGGAGGCAAAATTTGAGCCTAACAGTTATGGTTTTAGACCAGGACGTTCCTGTCACGATGCGATTGGAGCCATATTTATCAGTACCAATTCAAAAGCTAAATACGTGCTAGATGCTGATATTGCAAAGTGCTTCGACCGCATAGACCACAAAGCATTACTCTCGAAAATACACACATACCCCACGTTAAGCCGTCAATTAAAATGCTGGCTTAAAGCCGGGTACTGTGCGAGAAATGAGTTATTTCCTACTAATGAGGGTACACCACAGGGAGGGGTGATTTCACCTTTACTTGCGAACATTGCTTTACACGGTATGGAAGAAAGAGTCAAACAGCACGCGGAAACACTAAAAGGAAACAAACGGGATAACCGGAACGCCCTTAGCCTAATCCGTTATGCTGACGACTTCGTGATTATCCATGAGGATTTGAACGTAGTCAAGAAATCTCAGGAGATAATCGCAGAATGGTTAAATGACATGGGATTGGAATTAAAACCAAGTAAAACAAAACTAACCCACACACTTAATGAAATAGAAGGAAATGTCGGGTTTGAGTTCTTAGGATTCCATGTGCAACAATACAAAGTAGGAAACTACCGTAGTGCTAATACATCAAATGGAAAACCACTTGGTTTTAAAACATTAATCACACCCTCAAAAGTCAAAATCAAGACCCATCTAGACAAGATTGCCGAGGTAGTAGACTCGCATAAAACCGCCCCACAAGCTGCTTTAATCAGTAGGCTGAATCCAATCATTAGGGGATGGTCAAACTATTACTCGACAGTTGTTAGTAAAAAAACCTTTAACAAGGTTGACCAACTAACCTACGATAAGTTAAGAGCTTGGGCAAGAAAGAGAGGGAAAGGGGACATCAATGTGGCTAAATACTGGCGAACAGTAGGAAACCGAAATTGGTGTTTCAGTACCGAGGATGGATTAGAACTAATCACCCATGCAAGTACGCCAATCGTAAGGCATACAAAAGTCAAGGGTGAGGCTAGTCCTTTTAATGGAGACTGGATTTACTGGAGTAAGCGTCGAGGTGAATACCCGGAAACTCCTAACAGAGTTGCATCTTTAATCAAACGACAAAAGGGTATTTGCTCTCACTGTGGTTTGTACTTTACCAGTACAGACATTGTAGAAGTTGACCATATTAAACCGACTTCGTTAGGTGGAAAAGACACCTATGACAACCTACAACTTCTGCATAAACACTGCCACGACACAAAGACAGCAACAGACGGGTCAATGCGCTCTAAAGAAAGTGTTAAAACCTGATAGTTGGTTTTGAATCGTACCTATAACAAAGGTGGAATTATCAAGGAGCGGAATGATGCGAAAGTATCACGTTCCGTTCTGAAGGAGAGGTAGGAGTGGTAACGCTCCTATCGACTCTAACGAATACGTCGAATCTGTGGAGATTTCTTTGGAAATCCAAGAAGATAAAACAGACGCCATTGAAGACCAGGTGGCAAGTCTTAGCGAGCAGATAACCGAGTTGAAACAACAGGTGAAAGACATATATGGAGATGAAGAAGACTGGGAACGAATGTCAAAGACTTGACGGGCTTATCGCACGCCGTCAGGAGAAAAACCGATTGCAACGGAAAAAGCTGGAGCGGACTAAACGCTTGCGAGATGAAGCTGCTTTGAGTAGACCTTTTAGAAAGTCCCCCCTGCTAGACTTCGTTGATGATTTGGTACACCGTCCGCCGAACCAGGAACAGATGCGCCAGCTTAAGGAATTGCTCTTAGAAGAACAGAAGGCGATCGCTCAACTGATTGCCCTAATTGACCAACACCTAGATTGATGTACTCCCCTGATTGAAGCCAAGGTGATTTTTGAAAGATGTTATGAGGCGGTCAATAGACACGCCTCTTCATCTTTTTCAGGGCGCAAACCTGAAAGTTAACAAAACTTTTAAACCAAAACCTACAGTTAAAAGCAGGTTGTGTAGGTTTTTCAATACCGCAGGCTGAGCTATATTTTGAATGTGTTCTTTTGATATCGAGCTGTCAAACATGGAACTAACAAAGTACAGTTGGTGGGGTGAATCCAACGAACCGCCACCGCACCTGAAAACTAAAAAGCAACTGGGTGAACTTGGTTTATCGCCTCTGACACCTTCAGGCGTTATCGAAACGCGAAAATACGACGTGTTCCTCTACGACATCAACAATCCTGAATCCTGCCGACCCAAAAGAAAGCCATCTCCCAAACAACTAGAAACCCTTGCCGCCAACCGACTCAAAGCTCAAATAAAACGAGATTATCAGGAATGGTATCGGGAAGTTGGTTTCATTGAGAGAGATAGAGTAAGAGCGGTGAAATGGGCAAGAGAGCAACTAACCCAGAAAGATTGGGTAATTCTGGATACTGAAACCACGGGGCTATACGATGCTGAAATTGTGGAAATAGCAATTATCGATCGCACTGAAGAAACCTTGCTCGATACCCTCATCAAACCCTCAATTCCCATCCCCGCAGAAGTAACAGAGATTCACGGGATAACAGATGAAATGGTAGCGACTGCTCCGAGTTTTCCCACAGTCTATCCCCGCATTGTTGAAGTCCTTAAAGATAAGCGAGTTATTATCTACAATGCAGAATTCGATATCAAAATCTTGAATTACTGCTGTCGGTTGCACAGTTTGCCCAGTTTGATGTTAACAAAGCGTTCCGAATGTTTGATGGAATGGGTAGCGCAATGGGCTGGAAACTGGAGCTATTACCACAAAAATTATCAGTATTTCCCTTTACCGAGCGGGAACCACCGAGCGTTGGGAGATTGTCTGGCGGCTTTTGAGCTAGTGAAACGGATGGCGACGGATTCGGATCGAATCAATTGCCCCGTCCCGATTCCCCAGAAGGAGCCATGATATCCCAATCAATACCATCATCAGGGAACAAGGATAATTGCCCCGGCGATACGTTAGATTGCCTGCGGTTGTGATAGGACAGGTGACACGCGGTACACAGAGCGATTAAGTTTTCCGGGCGGTTGTCCTCCGGTATTCGGTTGCGATGATGCACGCTCAAAGTTAAGGCACAACGTTCGGATTTGGTTAAGCCCTTAGTATTATCGCTCGGTCTAAGGCATTGTTGATGGCACTTAGCGCAGCGCCAAAGAGCGCTTTCTTTCACCGAGAGCGCGATTGCTTGCCAATTGTCGGGATACCTCTTGGGTTTAGGCATAGCTCATTTCTCACAATTAGTGCGATCGCTCTGTTTATAACATTGAAAGTACAGAAGCTAAGATAACACTACCTGTTGCACAAAAGGCAGCAACACATAACGTATGGATTGCCCGATCTGCCACCTTAGCTTTTCGATCTCGCAACATCTCAAGCTCCTTTAAGGCTTCTATCCAGGTTTTAGTAATAATTAATCGGCAGTCCTCATCAGAATCGTAGTAGTTTTCTTTCATCAACAGGTCGGGTGGGGTCATGCCTCCCGCTGCCTTGGGTCGAAATCCAAGAACGCTTAGATATATTGTTAGAGCTAGGAAAATGCATACTACAATCTTTAGCCACAAGCAGCAATAGCAGATATCCTGATGACCTAGACTAGCTATAAATGCTTGGTTAGGTAGGTTAATCGAAAAAATGATTGAGGTGGCGCTAAAAGCCAAAATAGAACTCAATTTTGTATTGAGTGCATTGATACTATCATTAGTAAGTTTAAGTCGATACTCGGTGTAGCTGTATATTAAGCTAATATTGGTATGTTCGCTTTGTTCATCTTCTATTTGAAAATTTTCCATGTCCGATCCTCAACAAGAACCACCTAAGCCACAACGACAGAAAAAAAGTGCTCCCGACGAGCCTCCTGCTACCCATCCACAACACAAAACAGTTTCTAGGAGAGACGGTGCAGATCGCTAGGGAAGCTTGACTGGTAAAAGAAAACGACGAAGAGCGATCGTCAAACGCTGACCCTCCTAAAACCCCCATTATCGCATTCAACCACCGCTCCCTGGGTTTTTTAGTTTGTGACTCCTGGGCTGATGGCCGTTGGTGAGGAAACTTGAAAAGCAGCGGCTACACAACTTCTGTTAAGTTTGCTAGATTTGGGAGTAGTTTTAATAATCAACCCGATGGATTCACTAACTTTTTTGCAGAACATCAGCAGCAACATCAACAGCGCCATCCTCAGCGTTTTGAACTTGGTGCTGTTGATTGAATTGACGATCGCTTGTTGCTGGGGAATGTACCAGGCTTGGACGATCAGCGAAGCAAGCACCGGCAAAATAACCGAACTCGCTCTTTACACTGCAATGCTGTTTGGTGCGTGGCAATGGTGGCCGCATGAGTGGGTCTGGTTCGCTGTGCTGCCTCAATGCGCGTTTGTAGTGTTTGCTGGGGGATTGGTCGGCTGCACTTTCAAGTGGAGTGTCGAACGAGCATTTTCTCGTGGCTAATAATTATCGTTGCGAACCATCGCCTCACACCGCATCCATCCACCCGCACTCCGCACAATCCCAATGCACCGGCGGTGTTTCGTACTTGGGGAACGGGAACTCGCACCGGGGACACCGGCCGGTAAACAGTGGGTGCGTGTCCAAAAGCTCTAACTGTTGCTCTGGTGTCCACCGTTGTCTTGGTTGCAGGATAAGTTCGCCGTTGTAGTAACTCGCGCCTTCTGGTTCCCACAATTCCTCTGATGTGGCGTTAGGGTTTTCTCGAAAATCAATGCAACTGTCGGTGTTAGGGCCCGTGGGATGAACTGCACAGATGAGGTGTGGGTTGCGGGCGTAGAGGAGACAGCGATCGCACTCAGGGATTTTGGGCATGGGGCGCGCGTTGGGGTTTTGGTTTGGGTTTAGTTTCTCGCAAATTGGGGTGTTGGTGGCGATCGCGAATAGTTTAACGGTGCCAATAGTTGCATTTGGGATGGCACCAGAAACAGACTCTTGGCTGTACGGAGAGAGTACAACACTTTTGTGCAACGATAGCTAACGGTTCTGGTCAGCGGTTGTTGGGATCTCTGCATCTCACCTAAGCAGCTTCAGGCAATCCGCTGCCACCAGAAAGTTATATTTCTTTTGAGGCGATCGCCTGAACTACTGCGCCAATGCCAGTGTGATAAATACCTTCTACTACATCACGCTCAAGCTCAATTAGATGCTTAAACTTTAAGCCAGCCAACTCAAGGCTTAAAGATTCTTTAGATTGCATCACATCTACTGAGTTTCCGCCGCCAGTACCGTACTTCAACTGAGCGGGTGTATAAGCCTCAAGCAGAAAAACACCGTTTTGCTTTAACCCTGCTTCCACTTTTTTATGAAGTTGTTTTCTGATTGAAGAGGGCAATGGACAAAATATAGATACAATTCCGTCCCATTGATTCTCGCCTAAATCATAATCTGCTAAATTAGCATGAATAAACTCAACAACCACCCCGTTATCCTCTGCCAGCTTTCTGGCCTTATTCAAACCAACTAGAGAGGCATCTACAGCGGTTACAGAGTAACCCTGTTTCGCAAGGAAAACGGCATTCCGCCCTTCTCCTTCGGCCACGCTCAGAACTTTACCTTTTGGAATACTGCTGACGTTTGCTTCCAAAAACTCGTTCGGGTTTGTGCCGTATGCGTACTCTTGGGCACTGTATCTTTCATCCCACATCTGTTTTCTCCAATTGTTGCTGTTGGCACATTTGATGCCAAAAAAATATAACTGTGCATTCAACCGCAGATGTGCGGGATAATACCCTTACCGGGGGGTGGATATCCGTTAGATTTGCTAGATAACACGATACCACCCCCTACATTAACTTAATGTCGCAACCTACCGTTCCGATGCAGCGAGAGTCGTTCGCTTGAGCCGGAACAACAGATTTTACAGGAGTTGCTAGATACGTGAGTTCAGCAGCGTTTCTGGCAGCAGCGTTTCTGGCAGAGTTTCTGGCAGCAGCGTTTTTCCCCAAAATTTCTGATGACTGTAAAAGCGCCCCGTGGTCTAATGCAGTCCAAGCATCTTTACTGTTAATTGAACGAAGGATACTTTTTAGGGAGCGATCGCTCAGAAACTCGCGTTGGCTGTCCGCTTGTCACAGAAATTCGACATTCAACTCTAGTTTCTGTCCCTGCCACTGGAACTTCCCTCAAAAAATTTCTGAGATATACCGCCTCTTCCTAATTGAAATTCGCAAGCAATCGCCATTTATTGCAATTATTTCCCCCTTCCAGAAGCGTGTAGTTTCAAGAGTGACAAGAGATTGAGGATATTTTGCTTCAACTTGATCCAGATTTGCTGGATAGTGGATTACCGAACCTTTCTTAAGACAAGCTTCTGTTATAAAAAATCGATGAGTCGCTGATTTATAGGCATGATATCTGGTATACATTTGTGTTAGCCTTCAGCTAAGATCGATTTTGACTCAAATTCTCTTCCTGCCGTCGTCGATCGCATCCACCTCAACATCACTCAGCACTTTTGCTTCCATCCCATACAAATCTTGCAGCACCGCCTTGACGTTTGGAAATTGAAAATACTCCGTCAGTTTCCCAATGCGGTAGTTAAACCCTTTGTACCGGTGCTTGAAATAAAGCTCCACATTCCCCCGGTGTTCCCACAATCCCAGCAAGTTAACGGTGACATCCGAGTAATGCGCTTTCACATCCCGCTGCACCTCGGCTATCCTTTGGTCAATGTGACGAGTCGTAACGCCAATTTTATAGAAGCTGTGCCCATCTGCTTTTACCTCAAGAAAATAGAGCGAGTTCACCAGAATCCGGCGAAGCTGTGCTCGATAAATCTGCAAGTCAGCCAAACGTTCATCAAAACAAGATAACCCCGCAGCTTCAGCCACCTCTACAGAGCGCTCTAACTTCATCAACTCCGACAGCAGCAAGGGTTCCTGGACTCGGTTGAACAATGCCAAGGGAAGCGCACCAACTGGGATTTTGCCGAGGTGAGTGAATTGATAAGTGCGATCGCCTTCCGAATCCAGTAATCCTTTGAGTTCCCACCGAAAGTTTACCAAATCTTTGGGAATGGCGTAATTTTGTGCGCCGTACTCTTTCCACAGCACTTTTAATTGCTCCAATTCCTCACCCTTTAGCTGGATGGTGAAGTTGTCGTAGAGGGGAAGCGATGGAAAAGCTTTGGTTTTAATCCGCTGCGATACGGGCTTGCAAGTTTCCTCGGTGTGCGCGAAGTGATGTTCTTTCACTTTTCCCTTTTTTGCTGTCAATCCGCCACCGCAGTAGAGGCAAGCGAGGTTAGTTTTTCCGCGCACAACTTCATCAATGCCCGCCAACTCACCGCTGGGAGCAACGCCGTATTTAAGCCACATTGTCAACAATTCTCCTAAAAGCAGGTTTTGGAGATGCACCCGCTCCACATGATTAAGGATTGTAACAAATCTCAGGTGACAGCTTCTGGTTTGGAAGGGAGAAAGCGATCGTCATTTGATTTGGGATGCGTGACTGTCAATCCAAAATCTAAAATCTAAAATTGCTCGATCACCAATCAGGAATTTCTTCAGCCGAGGAGTCTTTTGGAGCTTGCGGGTGTTGTGACAGTTGCTCTCTCGCTAACGGCACAGCAGACAATTCATCCTCTACAGGGGGAAATGTAGCTTTCCCCGTGTAGGAAAGCATGGAAAGTGAAGCGATCGCTCCTTTGACTTGATCCGGCTTCACCTCTAAGTAATGCTGCAACTGTTCGAGGTTACTGTGACCGCTGATTTCTTGAATAATCCGCAGCGGAATTCCGGCGTTGCTCATCTGAGTCAGAGCCGTGCGTCGGAAACTGTGGGTGGAGGCTCCCTCGATGCCGGTTCGATCGAACGCTTCTCTCAAAATCTGATCCGCTGAGTTGGTGTGCAGATGCTTCCAATGGTGACAGCGGTGGCGGCCGGGGAATAAATAAGTCTGACCCGCGTTGGGTTTCCAAGATGTCAAGAGCGATCGCAAGTCTTCAAATACCGGAATCGTCCTGGTTTGGAGTTGGCCTTTGGTGTTGGCTTTGCGGAAGTTGATTGTAGAACGGACGGTGCCAGAGTTTGTGTAGATATCCTTGACCATCAGGGAACAAGCTTCGGCAATCCGACAGGCGGTGTAGAGACAAACTCCGAAGAGGGTGCGATCGCGCTCAGAAAGCAAACCTTTGTTGAACAAAAGCTCGATTTCCTGTTGCGTGAGTATTTTGGCTTGGCCGTGCCGTTCTATCTTCATGCTTGGTGTAAACTCGACCCGATACCACAGAGTTTGCCGCAAATACTGCATTACTGCATCGGTAGGCGGGGATTTCTTAACGTGGTGGCCAAGAGTGAGGATTGTTGGGGTGAGAAAACGAAGCAACGAGCGTGCAGCACCAGTTGAGGCAATGTCAGCAACTCTCACGTTCCTGCACCTGAGCTTCATGAGAACGGCGAGGGTTTGGACAAAAACTCAGACAGATCAATTGGTACAGGTTTATAAGAGGCGATCGCAATATTCAAAACGGCACAATCATTTCCTTAGCATAAGTTTCTGTTTGACTGCTCATTTCACCCCTAACTTACACTGAAAACTTTCATTACTTCATCGCCAAGATGATTAATTACTTTAACCGCAATCCGACCGGATTTAGGCTTAGTAAATGGTCTGGAAGTATCACTATGTAAACTTGACCATGCTTCCTCATCAATCTCGGCTTTGAGCGTTGTCTTGAGGGATTTGTAGGGGTCATTTGCGCCTAAGAAGTAAGCATGACGGACAAAAAAGCTTTCCTCATTGTAGTTGGTATCAATGAACCAACAGGCGATTTCATCGGCATTACTAGACCTAACTTCTCCAGACTGGGGATGAAAGACATCAACACCGTGAATCTTGACCTGTAAATTGCCATCGTCAAGGGTATTGATATCAATATCCGGTTCCCCAAAGATGACAAAGAGGTTTCCGGCTCCGGTATTTTTCAGGTCGTTAGCCATGTGCAGATCCGCATTCATCCGCGCCTTGAGGACTGGGATTTTGCCAAGTTTGTTAAATTCGGCAGAGTGGGCATCGTAGTTAAAAGCGCAACTAATCAGAACGTTAAATTTTAAATCACCAGCTTCTCTAGCAGCTTCTACTAAGTCAGGGCGTGATACTGTACCAAACTCAGAGCCAATAAAAATTCCTGCTCTTTTCTCTTGGTTGTTTTCGCCTTCTATAGAACCCATTTGACATCTTTTACGGTCTTGTGGTAGCGTGACCGTAAAAGCATTATCCAGTAGCAGCCATG
>PVWI01000285.1 GCA_003003725.1 filamentous cyanobacterium Phorm 6
GTTCAGTGCAACGCTTCGCGGTTCCATCGCCCTGCGTTGGGGTAAACGCCCTGCGTTGGGGAGGAACCGGGAAGAAGTCGATGTGGCAAGAAAATCAATGGCTTCAGTCATTAATAAGGTCGTAACTGCCAGGAGCGTTTGCTATGTTCGGCAGATTAAGTATTTCTTGCAAGATATCTTGACTTACGGGTTCTAGGGGCTGGCGTAGGTCAACTTTTGTGGCGGCCGAACCGCAGAATTCCCATACTTCTCAATCCAGTCCAACCAACAGTAATGTAGCCTATAGCTAACAACAAACTGCTGATTCCCGTTTGTAAACTCGAATTTCTCGATCGAGTTCTCAACTCTTTCTCTTTTTGTTGCTTGCGGGTGCGAATCTCGTTGCGAGCTTGATTTGGCAGTTCTTGGGCTTGCTGTTCGAGGAACTTGTCCAGCGCTTTCGGGTCATTTTTTGATTCCTGAAGCACAGCTTTCAATTCCTTGGGAACATCTGGACTCTTGAGTGCTTCTTGCAGCTTCCCCTCGTCTTGCAGCAGCGCCCCTATCTGGCTGCGGCGCTGGCTTTTGAGCTGCTCTACCTGAGCTTTAAACTGCTCGCTTTTAATTTGCCCCTCTAGTTGAACTTCCGCTTGTCCCGCTTCCTTATTGACTTGAGCCAGAGCATCCTGGAGTTCCAAACGAGTATTGTTGAGGTGAATGGGAACCAGCAACAGGTAAATTAGCCCTAACAAGCTGGAAATCAACAGCGCCCAGAATCGTAAGTCAACCCAAAAATTGCGACGCTCAATAGAAACTCCACTGCTGCTGTCTACCCAAAAGCCAGTCATCAGCAGGGCAATACCCATCAAAGGAATAATGCCCCGGTCAACTATCTGAGTTGCTGCGGCCAACTGCCAGCCTCGATTGATGATGTCGGAGGTTTCCCCCGGTAGCGACAGAACAATGCAGTCAAGCAGAGCAGAGAGAATCAAGATAATCCCGACTACTTTGAGAGTTCGAGCAGCTACTGAAGAAAATTGACGGCTGTTAGTTGCTTTCATAATTCCTGTGAGATAATTCTACAGCGTTAGATTGAACGAAATTTTGTTTAATGAGTTAACTGGTGAGAGCGCTCAATTGCCCTTCCCCGCTGGTTGCTTCGCTTGGGGGCTGCCATCGCGCGGCGGCGGCCCGCGTCACACCATCGCGAGAGGTTCAGCTCCGAATCCGTGGAAACAGGAATCCTGAAGGTGAAAACGGCTGTTAGAGATGGAAAACTCTTCAGACGAATCAAACCGTCCCCGATTTTATCAGTTTGGGAGTCCCAACAAGAGGCGAAGCAGATTGGGTACTTCAGGTTATTTTCCACTAAAATAGCTCGATCGGGTAGTAGCCTCGACTTTACCCGGGTTTTCAAAGGCTGCGGTTGCGCCGTAGTTGGGCAGAGTTGGGCATTCCAGGCTGCGCAAAGAGAGCTCGCGGCTGTGGAGTTTTGTGAAGATAGCGCGCAGAAACGGCAGCAAGCAACTGCTGGCGGAGTTTGAGTCTGACGAATGCAGGTTAAAGATGAGTTCTGCACGCTTGAGTTCCTGTTTTTAACTAGCTTTCGCTCGCGCGGCGGTGTCAGAAATAATAGACACAGGACGGTAACATTTAGGTGGTTTCACGTCCCCTACATCTCCCGCTGCCAGAGGCAGTGGCACAAAATCCCCTGTCTTATACTAATTGATCTCACTGAAAGCTGGAATAAATAATTATTTTTCAACCTTTTTAATCTCCAATTACCAACAGCACGATAGGGGAGTCAGTCAATTTTAGATTTTAGATTTTAAATTTTAGATTTATTCCATAAATGAATCTGGGAGCTTGAACTTTGGTTGAATTCTTTGGGTGGCTCATGACTTAAATCGGGGGATTGTATCCGCTTTTTTTTCCGGGGTCACAGATACATGAGTAGCTATTTTTTCCTTTTTCCTTCTGTTTGCAAGCTCACGAAGCCGAAGGGCATTCTTGTTTCTTCGTTTTTCCGTAAAAGTAACTAATTACCAATTACCAATTACCAATTACCAATTACTAATTACTAATTACTAATTACTAATTACTAATTACCAATTTACCAATTACTAATTATTAGCAGCTTAATTGATTGATTGTTCAATGGCGAAGGTGCTCTTGTCTGACATTTTTTGGTAGGATGATTCATCGTTGTTCAAATTGGTTGGTGGTGACTGCAATGATTTCTGGTGTTTACACGTTGAGAGAACTTGAAGAAGCGATCGCCTCCGATCCAGACAACTGGCGTCCGATCGTGTTTACTAACGGCTGCTTCGATATCCTGCACGCTGGCCATGTCCGCTATTTGCAGGCGGCAAAAGGGTTGGGGCGATCGCTCGTGGTGGGCTTGAATAGCGACGCTAGCGTGCAAGCTATCAAGCCGCAGCAGCCGGGATTGCCAGCCCGCCCGATCGTACCGGAAAATCAGCGAGCCGAAGTATTAGCCGCCCTCAAACCAGTAGACGCGGTAGTGATTTTTTCGGAGATTACAGCAACTAAACTGATAAGTATCCTGAAACCAGATATATACGTTAAAGGAGGCGACTATCGACTGGAAACTCTGCCGGAAGCACCGGCTATTATCGCCGGAGGTGGCAAGATTTCCTTGATCGAAATAGAAGTTCCCAGCTCTACCAGTGCGATCGTCCAACGCATTTTGCAGTTAGGCGCTTAACCCCCGATCGCAAATAGCAAATAGTGAGTTAAACTCATAAATTGCCCCATCAAAAATACGCTTGGTGTGGCTGCTCGTACAACTTCATCTTAATTGCTAGGCAGGAGATAATTTTAATGGAACTCACAAGCAATAACACGATCGCGGAAATTCTCGAAAAACACAAAGCAGAGCTACTAGCAGACTGGCTCAAAGAACTACAAAATAGCGGGCTGCGGCGGGACGACTTGATGAGAGCCAAAGAATTGCGATCGGAGTGTCAAGAGTTCCTGCAATTGCTGCAAATAGCATTGCAGCAAGGTAACTTTAGCGACATCCAGACACCAGAGTGGGAAAATATGCGGCTGATGCTGGCAGAAGTTTCGCGATCGCGCGTTCAGAGGGGCTTTACCCCCTCAGAAATAGCCAGTTTTATTTTATGCTTCAAAAAGCCATTGTTCGATCGGCTTTGTCACGAATTGACAGAAAACCGCGACGCACTTGTCGAAAAACTTTGGCTTTCCACCAGCTTATTAGACCAACTAGGCCTTTGGGTGACAGAAATCTTTCTCAAAGCTCGCGAAGAAGTCATCGAACGCCAGCAGCAAGAAATGCTCGAATTGTCAACTCCCGTAGTCAAACTTTGGCAAGGCATTCTCGCTTTACCCATGATCGGGACTCTCGACAGCGCCCGCACTCAAATAGTCATGGAAACTCTGTTGCAGGAAATCATGGAAACTGGCTCAGAATTTGCAATTTTAGACATTACAGGTGTGCCGACTGTTGATACTTTAGTCGCTCAACATTTATTGAAAACTGTCGCCGCCGCCCGTTTAATGGGTACTGAGTGCATTATCAGCGGCATTCGACCGCAAATAGCTCAAACTATAGTTCATTTGGGAGTTGACTTGCAGGATATTCTGACAAAAGCTACTTTAGCAGATGCTTTTAAAGTCGCTTTGCAGCGCCAAGGTTTAACTATAAAAAATATTAAAGAGGAAAGATAAAAACTATAGCACTTATTGTGTAACAGCGCGGTGCGCTTCGGGAATTGGGCATGGGGCATGGGGCATGGGGCCTTGAAATGGAATTTTAAACTCACAAATAGGTGAATTTATGGAACGGATACCGATCCTGCAAATGGGAGAATTTTTGCTAGTAACAATTCAAGTAGATATGCACGACCGCTTAGCAATGACGCTGCAAGATGACCTGACAAACCGCATTGTAAAAACAGGAGTCAGAGGTGTTTTGATAGAAATTTCTTCCCTGGAAATTGTAGATTCTTTTATCGGTCGCATTCTTAATAATATCGCTACTATGTCGCGAATTTTAGATGCAGAAACAGTTGTAGTTGGGATGCAGCCAGCGGTGGCAATCACGCTGGTTGAATTGGGGCTTTCCTTCACAGGAGTTCGCACAGCTTTAAGTGTTGAAAAGGGCATGAATTTGTTGCGAAAATCCGTGGGTTTGTCTGCTAATGAGAAAGCGTAAGCAGTTGACAGTTGACAGTTGACTTCGGAGTGCGACCTCTACATAGAAGGAAGAGGATTGGAGTAATGAATAGTCTGATTTTAATTTCTCGCCTTTAGGGCTTGGGGCTTTAAACCAATTCTTTCTGGTAAGCAGTTGATTAATTGTTCCATGACTTAGGGGCAGGGAGTAAAGAAATTTGGTTGATTTCTAGATACCTTGTTGACAAACTCAAGATTTCTGACAATGGGAAACTTGGTTAATGAGCGTAAGTCATATTTTGTGGAGAAGTTCTATTTTGGTACAGTAGCCGCCATGTCAAAACGTGAGACATTAGAAATTCGATCGTCCTCCGATATAGTCCACGTCCGACAGCAAGTGCGAATTTGGGCTGTAGCAATGGGATTCGGTTTAGTAGACCAAACCAAAATCGTTACCGCAGCGAGCGAACTCGCCCGCAATACTGTAGACTACGGTAAAGGGGGAACTGTAACTCTTGAAACCCTCCAATCAGGTAGTCGCAAAGGGCTGCGGTTGATATTTGAAGACAAGGGCCCGGGAATTCCAGACATCGCATTGGCAATGACTGACGGTTATACTTCTAATCATGGTTTGGGTTTGGGGCTCAGCGGTTCTAAGCGGTTGATGCACGAATTTGAGCTGGTTTCTCAAGTGGGTGAGGGGACTAAAATTGCGATCGTCCGCTGGCGATGAGTGGGGAGATTGGGAGATTGGGAGATTGGCGAGAAACCGGGTTTATTGGAGTTTGGCGTTTTGTGACAAAAAATATTATAAGAAACCCGGTTTCGCTAGATAATTGATGAGGCATGATATCATGTCCGTTCGATTAACAACGATAAGATTTGGTTCGTAGTGCGGACTAAAGTCCGCTCCATGAAAGCGGACTAAAGTCCGCACTACGAACGGTGATGATTGATGACTAATGACTATTGACTAATGACTAAGGACTAATGATTTTTTAAATGCGCGCTAGCTTCAGATTAGAACTACAAGATTAATGATAAATGCCATAGCCCTGCCCGTAACAGAAGAAAGTCAAGTCGGAGAAGTGCGGCGCATCGCAGTTGCCCTCGCGGCTGAACTTGGATTTAATGAGACCGATCGCGGTAAAGTGGCAATTGTGATTACCGAAGCAGCAAAAAACCTGGTCAAGCACGCCCGCGAAGGAGAACTTTTGCTGCAAACGGTAAAAACAGCCGCAGGATATAGCATTGACATAGTAGCCCTAGACGGAGGGCCGGGAATGGCAAATGTTGGTCAGTGTCTGCGGGATGGTTTTTCGACTGCGGGAACTCCGGGAACGGGACTCGGTGCGATTAAACGCCTCTCTAATTTTTTTGATATTCATTCTGTACCGAAACTGGGGACAGCTTTATTAATGCGGCTCTCTCCGACCCAAAATCGCCGGGAAGCTTCCGAAAACCGGAATTACTTGGAATTTGGGGTTGTCCACTTGCCGAAAGCTGGAGAGCAAATTTGTGGCGATTCGTGGGCGACAGAAAATCACCTTGACAAAAATTTGATTTTAGTTGCAGACGGGCTCGGCTACGGGGGTTTGGCCCAGGAAGCGTCACGGGAGGCAGTGCGGGTGTTCAGGGAAAACGCTAAACTTGGGCCGAAAGCAATTTTAGAGAAGGCGCACGCTGCTTTAAAAAATACCAGAGGAGCGGCTGCGGCGATCGCCCAAATCGATCGCACTCAACAAACAGTTTGTTTTGCTGGAATTGGCAACATCTCTGGTGTAGTCTTCACAGATAACCAAACCCGCAGCATGGTTTCCTACAACGGTACTGTTGGACATCGGATGCTAAAAGTAGCAGAATTTGTCTATCCTTGGTCGCCACAGTCCTTGCTAATCATGCACTCTGACGGTTTGGCGACTCAGTGGGATTTAAACCGCTATCCCGGTTTAGCCACGAGACATCCGGCTTTAATCGCAGCCGTACTCTACCGAGATTTCAAACGCACTCGCGATGACATGACAGTTGTAGTAGTCAAGGTAAGACAACCAGCGTGATACCAGTTCCCCAAAAGAATGAAACTGCTTTGTGAGCTCTAAACCATGATAGTCATCAGTGATTCCCCAATCGAAAATCGAAAATCGAAAATCGAAAATGGCATGATTTACCCAATCCTGACGACGGAAGTCCGTTTTGAACAAGACATCGTACAAGTACGCCAAAGAGCTCGCCAAATTGCTAAGGGGCTAGGATTCGATTCCCAAGCACAAACCCGCATCGCTACAGCAGTTTCTGAAATTTCCCGCAATGCTTTCAAATATGCAGGTGGCGGCAAAGTAGAATTTATTGTGGAAGGGGAATCGCCCCAAATTTTTCTGACTCGGATTTCTGACAATGGGCCGGGAATTGTTGATTTACCCGCTGTTTTGGGCGACAATTTTCAATCGCAAACGGGCGCGGGCCTTGGTTTAGCAGCGGCGAAACGGTTGATGGATGACGTGCAAATTGAGGTGGCGCCCGATCGCGGAACTGTCGTACAGTTAATTAAGCAGTTTTCTAAACAGATGTCTGCGCTAAGTGCGATCGAACTAAATAAATTAGTTGACAAACTAGCGCGCCAAATTCCCGAAGATCCCTATGCGGAAATTCAGCAGCAAAATCAAGAATTGCTGCGCACTTTAGACGAACTTCGCCAGCGTCAAGAAGAACTCGTACAATTAAATCAAGAACTAGAAGATACCAATCGCGGAGTCGTGGCACTTTACGCAGAATTGAACGACAAAGCTGAATCTCTCCAGCGACAGGGCGAACTCAAAACTAGCTTTCTCTCCAATATGAGCCATGAGTTTCGCACTCCGCTAACGGCAATTATGAGCATTTCCGAAATATTGTTACATCGCCTCGACGGAGAACTTTCAACCGAACAGGAAAAGCAAGTAAATTTAATTCACACATCCGCCGCATCTCTCGCAGAACTTGTCAACGACTCGTTAGATTTAGCGAAAGTGGAAGCCGGAAAAGTAACGGTTCGGGTGGCTGAGTTTGAAGTAGAAGATTTGTTTAGCGCGCTGCGGGGAATGATGCGCCCTCTGTTACCGCAAAACTCGAATGTTAGTCTAATTTTTGCAGCGCCTCGGGAACTTCCAACCCTCACCACTGATGAGGGAAAAGTTGCTCAAATTTTGCGCAATCTGATTTCTAATTCCCTGAAATTTACCGAAGCAGGTGTTGTCCGAGTTGCTGCGGAAATAGGAGAGGGGGGAACGGTTACTTTTTCAGTGGCAGATACGGGCATTGGCATTCTCCCAGCCGACCAAACGCGGATTTTTGAAGAATTTGTTCAAATTGAAAATCCCTTGCAGAAGCGAGTTAAAGGCACGGGATTGGGATTGTCTCTCTGCAAAAAAATGGCAAAGTTTCTGGGGGGAAGCATTGAAGTCAAAAGTTCGCCGGGAGTGGGTTCGACTTTTGTGGTCAATTTGCCGATCGCCTATACTCCAGATATAGAAGAACCTGTGGAAATGCCCGCAGCCAAGGGAGATGAAATACCGCTTTCGATCGCAAATTCTCGTAGCGCGGACTCCGGGCTATCGCCGACACAGGATGCAGCAGCAAAAGTTTTGATTGTGGATGATCAAAAAAAGTTTTCGGTATTTGCCCAAAAAGTTGCGGGCAGAAATTCATTGTACTGCGATCGAAGCGGTCAACGGTATTGAAGTGAAGGTTGGCGATGGCGTCCCGCCCCGCAAGCTACGGCTTTGGGAGACCGGACATGATATGATATCAAACTCGGTAGGATTGGAATTAATATTACCCACAGTGAGGACACCGCACGTGCGGTGTCCCTACAATTATTTTGGGGGAGGGAAATGGCACAGCCCAAGGAGTGTCAACTTAACGCCAAACCCAGTCAGAGACTTTTGTTTGACTATTAAGTCTAGATCCCCCCTAGCCCCCCTTAAAAAGGGGGGGACAGGAGTCTTTTCAAAGTC
>PVWI01000286.1 GCA_003003725.1 filamentous cyanobacterium Phorm 6
CCCCTACAGATTTTTCCAATAACAAGTAACCAATAACAACTAACCAATAACCAATAACCAATAACCAATAACAACTAACTATTGTAGTGGCAAAAACACCGTCATCACTTCACCCTTTTGGGGGCGTTGACGAATCACCAACTTTCCCCCAGCCGCCCGAAATAAGTTCTTAGTTACGCTCAAATTTAAACTCAAACTTCCTGTTTCCGGTTGTACCATTAACAAAGGCCCGATCGACCTTAGAGGAGTATTACCCGCAGATGCAAAAGTTGATTCGCCCTCAGTGTCGAATGGATGTTTCGATTCCAACTGCAATTTTACCCGATCGCCCGCCAAGATCACTCCTACTTGAATGTGACTTCCCGATGGTAAAGTTCGAGTGAAATTCTCAATCAAACCAGTTAAAACCTGATCCAACATCGTCGGATCGCTGACAACCGCAGGCAACTTTTTCGGGACAATTACTTCCAAAGTATGATTGCGCTGACTTGCTTGTTTTTGCCAGCGCGGAATGCTATTTTGTAGCACTTCATCGAGGGACATTGCTGTGAGGTGGATAGCGGAATTTTTGGCTTGCGACATTTCCATTTCGGCGGCGCGGAAAATTAAGCCGAAGCGATCGATCTGAGCGGTACACTCAGCGTCAATCATTTCCAAACGCTTGATTACTACCGCATCGAGTTTGGGGCGTTTCAGCAGCAATCTAGTCAGAATACGAATGGTAGCCAAAGGAGTGCGGACTTCGTGGGCGATCGCCTGTAGCAATTCCACCTCTTTAGTAGCGTGAGGAATCGCAGATTTACAGTTAAGATTCTTAGCCTGTAATTTTTCATGCCTTTCCCTCCAACCTTCATCAAATCTTTCATCCTTAATTCTGCCTGTTTCCTCTTTTCCAATCGGCAAATTATTCAACAACAAGCGGCTGAACTGCATGACTATTTGATAATTTGGAGTAACAGGTAAAAACTGCTGAAACAGCGCATCTAATTTAGTTGAGTGATCAGTTAATTGACTGACATCTAGATTAATCTCGGTGTCAATTTTTTTCAGCAAACCTTCGCTGTCAGTCACCCTATGTCGCAAAACTGCCCAAGCCTTTGCGACTACTTGCGGATCGAAAGAAAATACAAAAGCTGGCATTCCAGCCGCATTTTCGCCTAAAACCATCACCAGGCTAAAACTAGCTGTTAAAACTAAACAAAACTGTTCGTTTCCCAGCGGATCGCCACTTGCTAAAGCTAGTGCAGGTACTGCCCTCGGCACTGATATTTGCAGATCAGCCGCCGGGAGTAAAGCTAAACTTTGTCTGGCTCGAAAAGACCACAAAGCTGCATCGTTGTCGGGAATACTGGTAAAAATCCAATTGGCAAAGCCGTTCGCCAAAGCGGGGTTAGTTAGAACGGAAGATGGGCCCGACAAGACTAATCCCTGACAGGAATTGGGAAGAGGGGAATCTGTTGTTTGTGCTGGTTTTTGCCGATCGAGCATTTGATTCAAAGTGGCGATCGCCCCGTACCATTCCTGTTCCGCTTTCAGCCGAGAAGCTCCGCGACTCCCTGGACACTTCGGGCGGTTGTTTTCTTCTAACCTCGCATCAAATATCAGGTCATTTTCTGAGCCTTCGGAGGCTAAAATTTCGCTGATTGTTGGTAAAAAATAAGTATTCATAGTAGTTATATAAGAGCGAAGTTCGGCAACGGATTATGTCACGGATGTAACGGATGTTAGAAAGAACGAAGTTCGGCAACGGATTATGTCACGGATGTAACGGATGTTAGAAAGAACGAAGTTCGGCAACGGATTATGTCACGGATGTAACGGATGTTAGAAAGAACGAAGTTCGGCAACGGATTATGTCACGGATGTAACGGATGTTAGAAAGAACGAAGTTCGGCAACGGATTATGTCACGGATACTTTGACACTTCGGCTTCGCTCAGTACAAGTGTAACGGATGTTAGAAAGAAGGAAGAAGCAAAGAAAAATAATAATTTCAGCAATTAAGCAGGTCTTAATTACTTATTCAGGTTGCTATATAAAACCAGCTTTGGAGGCATGAATCATGCAGTATTTATTGTTAATATTAAGTTTAGGAGTTAGGATTTTGGCACCAAAAGGATTAAAAAAAATGGCTGAATTCTTGCATCTGATATCCTTTCCAGTTGCATCGGCATTCTTCAAACAGTCAACAGTCAACAGTCAACAGTTAACAGTTAGCTGATGGTGCAATCAGAATTGATATGAACCCTGACTCACAGCATATCTACCTTTGTCGATTCGCGATATTGGCAAACCGTACCAAACAAGTCGCAATCTCCGCGCCTCGCCCCATATTTTGGAGCGATTAGACCGATCGCCCTGACAAAAGTGCAAAATGGATGCAGTTAAATAGTGCAAATTCATGCCCACCTCGATCGCCGACTCAAAAAATCTGCTGTCCGACTTAATGGCACGCTACCGCCACCAAGTCGATTATCTAGCAATTCGACTCGAAGAAGCCGAAGGCACCGACATCCTGCTGCGGGGCGAAAAAATCGAAACCCTCAGCGAAGGAGTCTCAATTGGCGGCCAAGTTCGAGCCTGTCACAAAGGCGGCTGGGGCTTTGCCAGTTTTAACCGACTTTCCACCCTCACCGAAAGAATCGAAGAAGCGATCGCCGCGGCCAAACTGATCGGCGAAGAAGAGACGATTCTCGCGCCCGTGACACCCGTACAGGATATTTGCTTTCTACCACTGACCGGAACAGACCCCCGTCTGGTTCCGCTGATTGAAAAAAAGCAATTGTGCGATCGCTACGCCCAAATCCTGCGTAGCATAGACCCATGTATCGCCACCGTCTCCGTCCGCTACGGGGATAGTACCCAGCGCATGATCCTCGCCACCTCCGAAGGCACAATGCTCGAACAAGGTTGGGTAGATATGGAAATGCGCTTTGCCGCCACAGCCCGCAGTGGGGAAACCGTACAAACCGGCCGCGAAACTACCGGTTCCCGCAAAGCCTACGAAGATTTAACCGAGCTGGACATTCAAGTTCGTAGCGCTGCCCAGAGAGCGGTAGACTCCTTAGCCTTACCACCCGTCCAAGGCAACACTTACACCGTCGTCATCGACCCAATTCTCACCGGATTATTCGTCCACGAAGCCTTCGGACACCTATCGGAAGCTGACATGGCTTACGAAAATCCCGACATCTTGGAAATTATGACCCTCGGCCGTCAGTTCGGGCCCAAAGACTTGCAAATTTTCGATGGTGCTGCGCCTCCGGGACACCGTGGCAGTTATTTCTACGACGATGAAGGCACTCCGGCTACTACTACTCAGTTAATTAAGGATGGTGCTTTAGTCGGGCGGCTGCACTCCCGCGAGACTGCTGGAAAGTTGGGGGAAGTCCCGACTGGGAATGCTCGTTGTTTGAATTATCATTATCCGCCGATCGTCCGCATGACTAATACTTGGATCGAACGGGGTACCACACCGGTGCCTGATTTATTTGCTGGCATCTCTGAAGGTGTTTATGCGAGTAATTGGCAGGGTGGTATGACTAACGGCGAAATGTTTACCTTTAGTGCCGGCGAAGCTTGGATGATTCGCGACGGAAAATTGGCTGAACCAGTACGGGATGTGACTCTTTCGGGTAATGTTTTTAGCACTTTAGGCGATATTGAGGCGATCGGCGACGATTTTTATTGGGATGAATCCGGCGGCTGTGGCAAGGGTGGACAAAGCGGTTTGCCTGTGGGCTGTGGTGGCCCTAGTTTGCGGATTCGCAATGTAGTTGTTGGCGGCGAAGCTGCTGAGGATTAAACCCTCAAAACGCTCAAAAATCAAGGTAAAGCGCCAGATTCTTAGTCGCGTTTTACCTTGATTTTTTTACGGATATCAAATCCGGTAACATCGGAATTATTAGTAGCTGAAATTAGGAGACGGCACTCGCCGCCGCCTCGCTTATCATGTCTGAGTGCTACCGGAAACGATATGACTTCTCCCCACAATAAAAAGAAGGAAAAATACTGAAAATAATAATTCAGTATATTTCGCTTCTTTTTGGCAAAAAAATCCATTTATTTCGGTTCATCTCCCGCTGCCTCGTTCGGGCAAAGTTTCTTTGTCGTTATCTGCGTAAAAGGTCTGATTTTCGAGTTGAGCTGTTGAGAGTTCGGAAGCAGACTTGTCTTGAGAGAAAAAGGTCGATCGAGTTTCTAGGTTTTGAGCATTAACTGCGGTGCTGCTCAGTAACAGACTTGACATCAGGATAGAAGAGTAAAGGCGTATCATAAAGTTCCCTATCTTACTTTCCACTATTGATACGGAGCTTGCATTGTGAGATCAGGGTAAAAAACAAAATTGTGGCTGAAATAACCAATTAGTAACTGAGCGCACCTGCAATTTTTTTCATTTTTTGTCAAAAGGGGGTGAAACCCATCAGGTAGCTTGCCCGATCGCTCGTAAGTTCGAGTTGCCTGCCGATTGCGGGCTGCTATGAAGCTGTCGCACATTTAAGTTGTAGATTTAGGACGGGCGAGACACCCCACTCATTGTTTGATTGTTGTTTAACATACAATTTAAATGCAGAACAGCTTAGCAGAATTTAACACCCAGAATTCTTTTTAAACGCTGTTGAAATAAAGAAACGACGACTGCAAATTGTAACTTTTTACTAATCTTCAGATTAACTTCATAATTTCTTGATACTAGGATGCAACCATTCAAAATTTTGGCGCAAAAATCGAATAAACTGGGTTTTTAACCGATATCACCGAGTCACAGGATATCTGCTAGAACGATCGCAATCAAAACTGTTGGTAGTCAGGAATTCAGTCCTGCCAAAATCAGAAGACTTGCATTCCCGACTACCAACCAATTTGATTCTCAGGAATCACGGTGGTTTTAAGCTCGTGAGGATGTCCTATCGTTTCCGGTTGTATCGGAATTATTAGAAATTAGGAGACGGCGAGTGCCGTCTCCCTACCCAAAATAAGGTTGTAGGGACACGGCACTCGCCGTCTCCTCTATCATTCCGGGGCAACCGGAATTGATGTCAATTGCGCATCTACCTGCAAGAATAGCGAGTCGAGAGTTGACGAGTTATCCAAAACAAGATCAGCTTTTTGGCACTTTTGAGCTAGCGGCATCTGGGCGTTAATGCGGGCCGACGCTCGATCGCAATTCAAGCCATCTCGCTGCATCAGTCGTTGTAACTGCACTTCGGGCGAACAATACACCACCCAAATTTCGGTACACAAGTCAGTCATGTTAGCTTCAAACAGCAGCGGCACTGCCAAAACCAAAGTCAATGTGTTTTGGGATACTTGACTTAATGCAGCAATGCAGCTTTGAGTTTCCTCAACAAATCGGCGGCGCACGTAAGGGTGAATCTGTTGTTCCAACCACTGACGCTCGGCTGGGTTACAAAAAATAATATTTCCCAACTCTGGCCGATTTAAATTGCCGTCGGGGAGCAAAATACCAGTGCCGTATCGTTTTATAATAGAGTCCAGTATTGGCGAATCTAGGTGCACAGCTTCGCGGGCGTAAATATCGGCATCTAAAATCGGAAATCCATAGGTATCGGCCAGATAATTAGATATAGCGGTTTTCCCGGTGGCGATGCCCCCAGTTAAACCGATCGCGCGGACAACTCGATAGCTCATAATTTTCTGGGTGTAAATTTCGTGTGTTTCGACACTTACTGTATGTCTTTGCTATGTTGGTGACACAATCAAAATGAGACTTAAAATTGGAAATTTGTGATCGAGAGCTAGCGTTAGGAATTGTCAGCATTGGGGTGCGATCGACTCTTTTTTACCTAAAATCTCCTTTTTAAACTCGAATTAAGGTCTAGATCGAGGCAAATCTTATGAATGCTCAACGTGCTGTGCGATCGATTCTGGCAGCAATTCCCCTTGCTGGATTTTGGATATTAGATTTTTCCCCCAACCTGGTTTTCCTCAAAGAAAACAGCAGCGGATGGGTGATTGTGGCAATTTGTCCCCAATCTCAAATTGCGGTGGCCGGGCCGATTATTCCAGCCCCAGATGGCACCGGAACCACCATCACCGCCCCGGGTACAGGGTCGCCCCCTCGCTACGACATTCAAGGTGGCACTCCTTCCCGAGACGGAGCAAATCTGTTCCACAGTTTTACTCGGTTCGGGCTGAATTCTGGCGAAACTGCCAATTTCATCTCCAACCCAAACATTAAAAATATTCTCGGCCGCGTTGTCGGCGGCGATGCTTCGTTAATTAACGGTTTAATTCAAGTTAGCGGTGGCAATTCTAACTTGTTCCTCATAAACCCAGCAGGGATTATTTTCGGCACAAATGCCCGACTTGATGTGTCCGGGTCTTTTTTGGCGACAACTGCTGGCGGTATCGGTTTTGACAACGGGTGGTTCAACGCTACTGGGGCGAATAACTACGCGGCTTTAGTCGGAGGGCCGAATGCTTTTGCTTTTGGCCCACAGTCCGGGAGTATTGTGAATGCGGGTAACTTGGCTGTCGGAAATGGGCAGAGTTTGACTTTGCTGGGCGGCACTGTCATCAGTACGGGGCAACTTTCAGCGCCGGGGGGTCAAATTACTGTGGCGGCTGTCCCTGGGGAAAATTTGGTGCGGTTGAGTCAAAACGGGCTGTTGCTGAGTTTAGAAGTTGCTCAGGGTGGCAAAGTGCCTGGTGCGGAAGCTGTGCCGTTTTCTCCCCTAAGTTTGCCTCGGCTGCTGTCTGGCCCAGGCGTTGCTGAGGCTACTGGTATAACTGCGAACGATCGCGGTGAAGTTGTGCTCACGGGCGGGCAAATCGTGCCCGCAGGTGCTGGAAATGCGCTGGTATCGGGTGCTGCGGACGTGTCTGCCAGGGGGGGCGTGGGAGGAAGTGTGAACGTCTTGGGCGACAAGGTAGGCTTGTTTGGAGCGAAGATTGAGGCTTCGGGCCCTGATGGTGGCGGAACGGTGCGGATCGGAGGAGATTACCGAGGCGAGGGAACTGTGCCGAATGCGACGATGACTTATGTAGATGGCAAAAGTTCGATCGACTCCAACGCAACTGTCGCAGGTAACGGGGGCAGAGTTTTTGTCTGGGCGGACAACACGACAGCATTTTTGGGCAGGATCAGCGCGAGGGGCGTTTCTGCAACTACCAGCACAGGTGTGGGCGGATTTGTGGAAGTTTCGGGCAAGCAAAGATTGATTTTTAACGGTACTGTCGATACTTCCGGGACAAACGGTTTGGGAACTTTGCTGTTAGATCCTGAGAATATCTTAATTACAGATTCGGCAGAAGCTGCGGGGGATGCGGCAATTATTGCTAATAATAATATTTTGGCAACAGGAACTTCACCAGGACAGCCAAATAATTCTGAACCTTCGCTGACAATTTCAACAAGAGCTTTGGAAAGTATGTCGGCTACTTCTAATGTGGTTTTGGAAGCGCTCAACGATATTAAAATTGATGATTTGGCGGACAATCAGTTGAGCTTTGCAGCAACTACTGGTTCGGTAACATTCAGAGCAGATGCCGATCGCAATGGTGCAGGCGTTTTTTCAATGAATCCCCGAGATACAATTAGCACGGCTGGCGGCTCGATCGCTATTTCTGGCAGTCAAATTACGGCGGGAAATTTGTCGAGCAATGGCGGAAATATTAGTTTAATTAGTCCTGGAACAACTGTTGCTGCCAATATTTCTGCATCGAATCGTAGCACTGGCAGTAGCGGAAATATTTTGCTCGAAGGGCTGAATGTAACGGCGCAAAAAGTTGAGGCTAGTGGTTCTAAATCGGCGGGAAATGTAACTTTGACGGCTCGAAGTGTTCTGGGAGTTACCTCGATCGCTGGAGGTTCAGGAAACATTACTCTGACTGGTAATGAAATTAATTTGACTGGTAATGAAAATTCAGTTAGCGGTACTGGCTTTTTGGTACTGCAACCTTGGAGTCCGGGCCAAAATATTGCGATCGGCGGTTCTGGAGATGTTTGCACTAATATTTATTTTAACCTGACGGCAAATGAACTCGGAAGTTTGGAAAATGGGTTTGCTGGAATTACGATCGGTCGCAGCAACGGTAATGGTTCGATTCTGATTGCTAACGAT
>PVWI01000287.1 GCA_003003725.1 filamentous cyanobacterium Phorm 6
TAACACTATTTATGCCCCGGAGATCCCCCTCGCATTCCCCGAAAGCAAGGGGGACTTTGAGAGCTTTCTTGTCCCCCCTTTTTAAGAGGGGATCTGTCTTAAGTAAACCGTATTCCCCTATAACTCCCAGCATTTATCACTTTTCAGCAGCGCTTCAAACTCAGCCCTTGGCAAAGCCTGACTGAAAAAATGACCTTGAATTTCATCGCAATCGTGCGAACACAAAAAAGCAAGTTCCTGCTCATTTTCTACCCCTTCAGCAATCACAGTCAGGTTCATCGAGTGTGCCATTTGAATAATCGCTACTGTAATCGCTGCATTTTGGCGATCGTTGGCAATATCGCGAATAAAACTCTTGTCAATTTTGATCGCATCAAACGCAAAGCGTTTCGGATAACTCAAAGAAGAATATCCCGTTCCAAAATCATCAATTGCGATCCTAATACCCATCTCTCTCCATATCGTAAAAGCTTGAGTTGCTGCCATTTCATCTTGCAAAATCAAACCTTCCGTCAATTCTAATTCCAGACATTTAGGATCAAGATTAGTTTCTCTCAATATCTGGCTGACTCTCTCCGTCAAATTCTTTTTATCAAACTGACGGGCTGACAAATTGACAGATATCCGCAGCGGAGGCAAACCCTCTATTTGCCAAGCTTTAGTTTGCCTACAAGCAGTCTCTAAAACCCATTCACCCAGCGGTGAAATCAATCCCATTTCTTCAGCCATTGGAATAAATTCTCCAGGGGAAACTCTGCCCCTTTTTGGATGATTCCAGCGCACCAAAGCTTCAGCACCAATAATTTTTCCTGTTTTGATTTCTATTTGCGGCTCATAGTAAACTTCAAACTCCGAGCGTTTTAAAGCATTGCGAAGACAAGTTTCCTGAGTAAATTGATTGATAGAACTATTGGCGACTTTTGCCGTATAAAATTTATATTTATTGCCACCTTCTTGTTGAGAATTGTACATTGCTATATAAGCATTCTTCAGCAATTCTTCTCCATCGTTGCCGTCTCCCCGAGATAAACAAATGCCGATACTTGCCGTCACATAAAGTTCCGAACCTTTGACAATCATCGGTTGGGCTACAATATCTAAAATGTTTTGAGCAATCTTGGCAGCATCCTGTTTTTCAGCAACTGGTTCGAGCACAATTGCAAATTCGGCAGCTTCTAAACGAGCCACAAGATTAATCTTCTCCGTGCAGTTACTCAGTCGCTCGGCAACTTTGCAAAGTACGGAGTCACCGATATCGTGTCCGAAGGTACTATTAATCCGGTTAATTCTATCTAAGCTGAGAGTCACAACTGGTATCATTGCTGGCAATGCTTTTTGCTTGTCTAATACCTGACTTAGCTGCTCCCGCAACAGCGAACGATTCGGCAAGTTTGTTAAACTATCATAGTGATTTCGGTGGAGAGCTAATTGAATAGTTGTGTGCAAGTTTTTTTCTTCAAAGGGTTTGACAATATAGCCGAAGGGTTGAGTCGCATTGACACGCCGCAAAGTTTTTTCGTCAGCATAAGCTGTTAGATACACTACCGGGACCTGAAATCGCGATCGAATTCTTTCTGCTGCTGTAATTCCATCAATTTCTCCTTGCAAATTAACATCCATCAAAACTAAATCTGGTCTAAATGTGGCTGCGGACAGAATCGCTTCTTCTCCCGAATAGACAATATCCGTTATGCTATATCCTAGAGATATTAAACTGTCGGAAATATCTTCTGCGATAATGCTTTCGTCTTCAACTATCAGAATTTTTTTATTTGACATTAACGTTTTTCCTAAGAGTAAAGTTTGAGTTGTGGAAATGTTATTTGAAAAGTCGTGCCGGCAGTTTCTAATAGTTCTATTTTCCCCCGAATTTGCTTGACTAAAGACCCGACAAGTCGCAATCCAAGTGTTCGGGAATTTCGATAATCTAAGTCTTGAGGAAAACCAATGCCGCTGTCGCTCACCGTTAGCACGCAAACCCTGTTATTATCTAAATTGAAATCTATTTTAATTTTACCTTGAGTTTGTCCTGTAAAAGCATACTTGAGGGAATTTGTCACTAGCTCATTGATAATTAATCCGCAAGGAACGGCCGTATCAATATTCATAGAACACGGCGCAATATTTGTTTGCAACTTTACGCCTTCTGCATGAATTTCATAAGCTTGAAATAAATTGTGGGAGAGATTTTGGATATATTCAGCAAAGTCAATATCTGACAAGTCTTTGGATTGATATAATTGTTCGTGAACCAGGGCCATTGACCTAACTCTGTTTTGACTTTCTTTTAGCATTTCAATAACGCGGTCGTCTTGGATGTAGCGGGACTGAAGTTTGAGCAAACTGGAAATTACTTGAAGGTTGTTTTTGACGCGGTGGTGAATTTCTTTGAGGAGGACTTCTTTTTCGGCGAGGGATGCTTTGATCCGATCCTCGTCGCGCTTGCGGTCTGTAATATCCCGCACTACTGCTTGAATTACTTTTTGCCCGTTAATTTCCATTGCATTTAATAGCACTTCTGCGGGAAATTCTGAACCGTCTACCCGTTTGTGTACCCAGTCAAAACGACAGCTACCTGTTTGCATTGCTGCGGATATTCTCTGTGTTGCTAGACTGCAAGAGTCTTGTCCGCTAGGCTGAAATAGCGGGGAAAATTCGCTTGGGTGCTTGCCGTAAAACTGTTCTTTGTTGCTACACCCAAAGATTGCTAAGGTGGCGAGGTTGCAGTCAAAAAATTGTTCTTTGTCGAGCAGCATTACTGCATCGCTGGTGGCTTCGTAAAGGCTGCGTAATTTGTGTTCCGATTCTTGCAGAGAAGCGATCAATTGAGTTTTTTGAGCTTCGGCCCGTTTGCGCTCGGTAATGTCTATCCCTACCGAAACTGCTGCGGTTCCCTGATGATATTTCTGAACTACTATCAAATAATTTCGGACGCAGCAGTTAATTTCTATGTCTATTTCTTGCCAGATTTGCTGAGATGAACTGTCAAAAAAGTTGCGGATCAGTTCTGCAAAAGCTGAGCCTTTGTCGAGAAAGTTGATTTCTTGACCGATAAAGCTTTCAGGAGATTGTTTGAAGCAAGTTGCTAAGTGCTGGTTGACTCCGATATATCGCAAATCTGAACTAATCCAAGAAATCAGCCCGGGTACGGCATCCAAGACGGCGCGAAGTTGGTCTGTAGCTTTTTGGAGTGCTTCTTCCGATTGCTTGCGATCGCTAATATCTGTCGCCGTTCCGCTGATGCCGATAATAGCGCCGTTTTCAGCTTGGTTAACCATGCTGTTGAGGCGCAGGTGGACGGGAGTACCGTCTTTGCGAATATGTACTGTTTCATAAGGAGAATTGGCGATTTGTGGCTGAGTGCTGGTTCTCCCTAAAATTTGCGAAAATATTTCTATTTGTCGGCTTTTTTGTTCGGGATACAAAAATTCGGTGAAGCGGCGGCCAATCATTTCTGGTGGTTCGTAACCGTAGATGCGTTTGGCGGCGGAATTTACAAAAGTTAAGAGGCCTTCAATATCGATCGACCAAATCAATTCTTGAGAAGTTTCTACGAGGTTGCGGTACTTTTTTTCGCTGTCAGCAAGGGCTGCATTCAAGACTAGCGCTTGCTGCTGAAGTCTTTGTTCTAATTCTTGATTTGCGTTTTTCAGAGTGAAGAAAGCTCGATCGCCCTCGGTGATCTCAGTAGAAACACCGACAGCCCCGACAACTTCGCCGTTGTGATCTCGCAGCGCTGTCGATCGAATTTCGTGCATAAAATGCCCCTCTCTGGCATTCCAAGTGCGATCGTTTCCTGCTAGTACCGCGGCAATATTTTCTAAGATATCCGGTTGGCTGCTGTAAACTTCAAAAATCGACAGCCCGACAGTTTCACTGGGTTCGAGTCCCAACTTTTCTAATTCTTTGCCTACTGCAAGGGTTAACCTGCCGTCTTTATCTGTTGCCCACAGAAACATCGGCGTACAACTGAGGGCGGCGTGCAGGGTTTCGTTGGATTGTTTGAGCCGATCGATTTCTGCATGAAGCTTCGCGCGGGTGTTGCTTAATTCTAACGTTAGTCGATCGGCTATGAGCTGCAAGCTAGCAGCAGTGTCGCACATTTCTGCGTCCGGGCGCGATCGACAGAGGGATTGATTGCAGTGTGACATAGTTAGTTTCGGATGCACTCTATATTTAACCCAGCCTATTTTTTAAGCATAAACTTTTTAAATGAAATATTACAGTTCGCTGTGATACTCATTCGAGCAAAATACGATAGTTTAAAGTTAGCTTAAAGGATTCATAAATTGCCGCTGATTCAAACTTTCTGGCGAAAATTCACAAATTGACAATAAGCTGAATAATGCCTGCAAATCCGTACTTTTACGGTAACGATGTGTAGCAGAGAAAAAAAATTTGCCATCCCTGGCTTGCACAATACATACAATTATAAAGTTATTATATTGGTTTGCGTATATTCACGCACCAGCAATCGGGCCACCGCGGCCGACGGTTAGGACGCGCTTGCACTAATTATGTAGGGTGCGCACTGCGCACCTTACCACTATTGTATTATTGCCTCTTCTTCCCTCTTCCTTCTTCCTTCTTGATTCCAGCCGTTACATCCACTACAAAATCCGTTGCCGAACTTCCTTCAATTAACTCCCCAAATTTTGACAGTTTTGTCTAAACTGCCACTGATCAGAGTTTTACAATCGCTGCTAAAATCAAGACAAGTAACAGAGTTTTGATGTCCGCACAGAGTGTGAATATGTTCACCGGTACTGGCATTCCAAAATTTGATATTACCATCCGCACTAGCACTAACAACAGTCGCTCCATCGGGACTAAAGGCGATCGCATTTATCGAGTTAAAATGCCCAGCCAAAATTATTGGATTATCTGGATTCGATAGCTGGCGCAGTTTAATATTTCTGTCCCAGCCGCCAGCCGCCAAAGTCTGCCCGTCTGGACTAAAAGCCAGACAATTCGCATAACCTTTAATGGTTTGGGAACACTCTCTGCTGCGGAGGTTCCACAGTTTAATTGTACCGTCAGAACTGCTGCTAGCGAGAGTTTGGGCGATCGGACTAAAAGCAAGACTAGAAATTCCTGCTTTGTGAGCTTTCCAAGTTAAAAGACTGCCAAAAGTACAGATTAACTTTCCCGTTTCTAAATTCCAAATTTTGATAGTAGTATCTGCCGAACCGCTGGCGATAACTTGACTATCGGGACTGATGACAATTGTGGTAATTTCTGCTTCATGTCCGAGGGAAGTATGCAGCAATTCTCCTCCCTGCCAAATGTCGATCGCGCGGTGTTTCGGAGTATTTCTGCTCCTCACAAAAACTTCACTTTCTTGGCAAAGCACAAAAGATTCTTTAGCTTGCGGATACTTATCAACAGTATAGAGTCTTTCTCCCGTTTCTAAATCGCAAATTCTAATTATCTTGCCGTGCAAACTCGCCGTGCGCTCTCCTCCGGGACTAATCGCCACATTTGTCCCAGTTTTTACAGTGCGAATGCAGTCAAAAAGCTTGTAAGGTACGAAGTCTTTTAAAGCTTGGCCGACTAGAGGTTCTGTCCTTTGTCGCAAAACTAAATAAGCAACTCGCTGCACTTCAGGTGCGGGGTCAAGCAGCGCCTCAATTGCTAAATTCAAACCAGCTTCTCCGTATTTAGGAGCATCTTTAACGGCGGCCATGCGCGGCTCGATACTAGGACTGTGCAAGCGCTGCTTGACCCCGGCGATGCCTCCCAAAACAGCGGCGGCGATCGGGATTTGACTTTGGCCGCCGAGGACGGCATCATATTCTCTGGGTTGGTTAGAATTGTCGGCCATGATATCAATTTATATTTGGGAATTGGGAATTGGCAAAGAACGATTGCCCAAGGGTTTATGTGCAGATGCTAGACTGCAAAACCCCAAATTTCTCGTAAACAGCGAGTTTAATAGTGAAAGTTATTATAGTTCATGGCTGCATCAGTATTGTCCAAACAGTTAACAGTCAACAGTCAACAGTCAACAGTCAACAATTCCAGAGGAGTGCAACCTGAATCTATCTAACTTATTGACTATTGGTATTTATGCTATTATAATCAAATTAGCGTTTCACACAAAAAACCGAAAGTGATATGTCACACTTCACAACGATCAAGGTTCAGATTAAAAACGGCGAACTGCTGCATCAAGTGTTGGAAGAGTTGGGTTATCAAGTAGAGTGCAATGTGCAGGTACGGGGTTATCGGGGCGACAAAACTAATGCCGAGTACGTGATTCGGCAATCCAATGGTTACGATTTGGGTTTTCGCCGCAGCGGAGAAGATTACGAATTGGTGGCGGATTTTTGGGGCGCTCGAATTAATCAGCAGGAATTTGTCAATTCAATCAGTCAGAAATACGCGCGCAAAAGTTTGATGGCGGCGGTGCAGTCAGAGGGTTTTCATGTTGAAGAAGAGGAAACTTTGGCAGATGGAACGGTGAGGGTTGTAGTTGGTCGATGGGTTTAAGAATCGGGCTTGATTAATATCAAATCCGGTGGCATCGGAATTATGTAGGGCGAGCCTAAGAGTTCTTAAGCTCGCACTGACATCATCTAAATATATTATTTTGATGCGATCGGAAACGAGATCGGCTTTTGGGCATATAAAGTGTATTTTCGGCCGGGCGGGACGCCCATCCCACAATAATTTGAAGCAGATTTACTCCTCCAAGTCCACCTGTTTAACCTGCTCTAAAAGTATATCTAGCGCTTCTGCAATTTGCTCGTCGCTCAAGCCAAATTGCCCTAATTTACCGTCGGTAGTGTCGATCGCGAAATCCAGATTTTGCCACTGGTTTCGAGGCTCGATGCGATACAATTAGAGTACACAGGTAAACGGCTATTAGCAAAAAAAAATTACTTCCCCCTGAACATTACAGAGTTCAAGACAGTAGTAAGGGAACTTCCCGAAAATGAACTCGCAGAGTTTCTCGAATGGCTTGATGAGTTCCAAAAATCTCTCGCCGATCGCGAATGGATCGATGGTGTACGAATTAAGATAGATGCTGCTGTTGTTATGTCCGAACATACTCCACCGATTGACGGCGAAACTTTTATTGCAGGGATTTGCGATCGTTTCCGGCAAGCGCGCGAGAGTAAACAAGGCTATACTAATTGAAATGCTTGTATGATAGTTGCATTCAATTGCTGCATTTGCTGACTTCCTAACTCGCCCAATCGTCTCACGATTAATCTCTGTTCAAGGCTGACAATTCGAGTCACTCTAACTTTAGAAGATACTCTTAATCCCGTTCTATAAAATTCTGGATCGGAAGCATTTAAAGCAAATTCATCTAAACTTAGGTTAGTGACATTTTGCGAAGAAATGAAGCAGATAGTAATTTCATCTATGGTTGAACTTGCCCACAGCACTAAAGCTGGACGTAACTTTTTCTGACTCAAATCTGTAAAGGGAAATTCAGCTAAAACAATATCTCCTTTTTTTAGCTTCACTGAATTGGCTCTCCATCTTCAAGGGTGTAAATATCAGGTTCGTCGTGCAGGAATTGAAATGCTCCCCCGCTTTGGGCTAACTGGGTTATTTCCACAGTAGAAGGATAGGCGATGTTACTAAATAGTTTTGCTTTGATTAGCAATTGCTCTTCTTCAGAGAGTGTCTGGATGATTTGTACTAAGGATTCAATGAGTTTTGTGTTCATAGCTGAAAATATCTGGGGATATTTTATTTTACTTTAACAAGGCAACCTTCGATGATTATAACAAAAAAACTAAGAGCGTGAAGCGAAGCTATCCAGTAGGGAATCGCCCGATTCATTAAAATTGGGAAATAGCACAGATTTACTCCTCCAAGTCCACCTGTTTAACCTGCTCTAAAGGTATATCTAGCGCTTCTGCGATTTGCTCGTCGCTCAAGCCAAAATGCCGTAATTTATCTATTGTTTCAATCTTAGTTTGATTTTTAGTTTCCTCATGCAAGTCGGGAGTTTCCGGCTGACTTTCATCTGGGGTAGCAGTGGAGGGATTAGAACAATTGTTAATGTAGCTAATACCAATAATATTTTGATTATTTTTATTGCCAAGAGT